>JBLIZM010000170.1:0-3351 GCA_048859855.1 Trichlorobacter sp. | reverse complement strand
TGTCAATCCGACCCAGTTCGGTCCCCAGGAGGATCTCGACTCCTACCCCCGTAATCTGGCCGGGGATTTAGCGGTTGCGCAGTCAGCCGGCGTTGATTATGTGTTTACCCCGACTCCCCAGGGGATGTATCCCGTAGGTTTCCAGTCAACGCTGTCCCTTGACCGTCTTACCCGTGGGCTGTGTGGTGCCAGTCGTCCCGGACATTTCAACGGTGTGGCGATTGTGGTTACCAAACTATTGATGATTAGTGGCGCTGATGTGGCTTTTTTCGGTAAAAAAGATTATCAGCAGCTGGCGGTAATACGACAGATGGTACAGGACCTGAACCTGCCGGTATCGATTCAGGGGGTTCCGATTGTTCGGGAAGCCGACGGTTTGGCGATGTCGTCCCGGAACAGTTATCTCAGCAGCGAGGAGCGTCAGCAGGCATGCTGTCTCTATCAGGCGCTTTCTGCTGCCCGGCAACAGTATGCCGCTGGTGAGACCAGGGGGGAACGCCTACTGGAGAAGGCCCGATCGGAAATCTGCGCGGTTCCCGGTGCTGTCATTGATTATCTGGAGCTGTGTGATGCAACGACACTTGAACCGGTCAGCCAGGCTACCGGAAACAGCCTGCTGGCAATGGCAGTCAAGATTGGTCGTACCCGTTTGATCGACAATACGGTGCTGGGAGAGGAACTCTGATGTCCCCCGCCCGGGCCAATCTCGAGACACTCTACCGAATCTTTACGGTGCCGGAAGCTCCGGATTCAACCCTTGGCGCGATTGACCGGGCGATTAGTGCTGATGTTGCCGGTTTCCTGCAGACCCATATCGTGGCGGTCGAAAAACCTCTTGAGGATATTGAAGCCAGCTTTTCCAGCGTAGCGATTCCGGAAGAACCGACCTATGTTTCAGATTATACGGAGTTTGTAAAAGAAAACCTGGTGGCCCAGTCGGTCCACACCGCCTCCCCGGGATTTGTCGGCCATATGACCTCGGCGCTCCCTTCCTTTATGCTGCCGCTGACCCGCTTAATGACCGCGCTGAACCAGAATACGGTCAAGGTAGAGACCTCAAAGGCTTTTACCCCGCTTGAGCGTCAGGTTCTCGCGATGCTACACCACCTGGTATACCGCTGTCCTGAAACCTTTTATCCCCGCTGGATTCATAATAGTCAGGCAGCTCTCGGTGCCTTTTGTTCCGGTGGCACTATTGCCAACCTGACCGCACTCTGGGTGGCGAGAAATCGTCTGTTCGCACCGAAGGGGGATTTCCGGGGGATTGCCCAGGAGGGACTCTATCGTTCACTGAAACACCATGGGGTTGACGGGGTTGCGGTACTGGTGTCGGAACGGGGGCATTATTCGCTTGCCAAGGCCGCGGACCTGTTAGGGATCGGCCGCGACCAGCTGGTCAAGGTTGCGACCGATGGCCATAACCGTATGGATATGCCGTCGTTACGCGTGGCCTGTCAGCGCCTGCAGGATCAGAACATTCGGCCGCTGGCGCTGGTCGGTATTGCCGGAACCACGGAAACCGGTAATGTCGACCCACTTGAAGCAATGGCTGACCTGGCTGCTGAACTTCAGTGCCATTTCCATGTCGATGCGGCCTGGGGTGGACCGACACTCTTCTCCGAGCGTCATCGGCATCTCCTTGCCGGTATCGACCGTGCGGACTCTGTGGCCATTGATGCCCACAAGCAGCTCTATGTGCCGATGGGGGCGGGGATGGTGCTGTTTAAAGATCCAACAGCCGTTTCAGCAATTGAACACCATGCGGCTTATATTCTACGGCATGGTTCAAAGGATCTTGGGAGCCATACCCTGGAGGGATCACGCCCGGGCAAGGCGCTGCTGGTACATGGTGGACTTTCCATTATGGGGCGAAAGGGGTATGAGCTGCTGATCGATCTTGGAATCGAGCGGGCAGGCAACTTTGCCGAGATGATTCGCCAGCATCCTGATTTTGAGCTGACCAGTGAACCGGAGCTGAATATTCTGACCTATCGCTACTGTCCTGCCGGGCTACAGGAACGACTGGCCAACGCTGAGCGGCATGAACAGGACCGGATTAATGCTGTGCTGGACCAGGTCTGCCAGCTCCTCCAGAAATATCAGCGAGAGGCGGGGCGAACCTTTGTATCTCGGACACGCTTGACTCCACCGCCGTATCTGAACGCAGTAACGGTTCTGCGCTGTGTATTGGCAAACCCGCTCACCACCGATGAAATCCTTGCGTCGGTTCTGGCTGAGCAACGAGAAATCGTTTCCTGCGCTGAGATTCAGGACCTGCTTGCACCCCTCATGAATGCTCCGGTGGTCTGAACGTTCCATGGAAACCGTCCACGTCTACACGGCCTCCTGGCTGTATAATCCCGGTTTTGCTCCCGAACCTGGGGGAGGAATTGCAGTACAAAACGGCCGGATTGTGGCGGTAGGAAGCGGAGCTGACTTGGTGAGCCGCTACGGCCCGGCTACCGCCGACTACCCCGGTGCGGTACTGATGCCCGGCTTTGTTAACGCCCATACCCACCTGGAGTTAAGTCACTTTCCGGCCTGGCGCTGCCGGGATGGTCTTGATTACCATCCCCATCGCTTTGTTGACTGGATAGTCCAGATGATTAAGGTGCGCCGTGGGGTAAGTCCCGAGGAACTCCTGACTTCGTTGAAGGCCGGTATTGCGATCAGCGTGCGTTCCGGTACCACAGCGGTTGGCGATATCGTTACCAGTCCCGCTCTGCTTGCCGCCTATGCCGGTTCACGGCTTGGTGGCCGGCTGTATCTCGAGTTGATCGGTCAGGAGCGCGAATCGTTTCAAGAGCGACTTGAGCAGGCGGTTTCGGCTACCACGACTTTGCCGGCCTATCGTGGCTGGGGGCTTTCCCCCCATGCCCCCTACACACTGCACCGTAGTCTGCTTCCGCTGATTGCATCGGCTGCCGCGGATTCCTCACTGCCGCTATCACTTCATTTGGCGGAGTCACGAGAAGAGTCTGATTTTCTGATGACTGGTGGTGGGGCGTTTGCGGAGGAACTTTACCCACTCGTGGGGTGGCAGGAATTTATTCCTCCCCCACAGCAGATCAGTGCTGCCGGCTATTTTGATGCGGGGGGGCTGTTAGGGCTGACAACGCTGGCGGTTCATTGCGTACAGGTCAGCGAAGCAGATGTTGAACTGTTAGCCCGGCGCAGAAGCACGGTCTGCCTCTGCCCCCGGAGTAATGAGCGGCTTTCAGTCGGGACCGCTCCGGTGTCGCTGTTTAAGAAATGGGGTGTACCACTCTGTCTGGGGACGGACTCTCTGGCGAGTAATGATTCCTTATCCTTGTGGGATGAATGTCGCTTTGCGGTTGATCAGTATGGTGG
>JBLIZM010000169.1:0-3056 GCA_048859855.1 Trichlorobacter sp. | reverse complement strand
AAAAAACAGATTAATCCGAATGCCTTTGCCGCACAGTATGCCCAGTTGGATGAAGTAGCCGGTCGCGTCAAAAACTCGTTCCAGAATGCCTATACCTTTTATCTGTCTGGGATGGTCTATGAATTGAGTGGCCAGCCGAATGACGCCTATATTGACTATAAGAAGGCACTTGAAATCTATCCGCACAATAGAGTGCTCCAGCGTGATGTGCTGCGTCTTGCGAAAAGTCTTTCGATGACAGAAGACTATCAAGCACTAAAGCAACGCTTTAAGCAGGTCAAAGAGGCTCCTGTTCTCGATACGACCCAAGGAGAGGTGGTTATCCTTTTCGAAGAGGGGATTGCACCGCAGAAAAAAGAGCTGAAGTTGTCATTGCCGATTCCGAGTGTCGGTATGATTACCGCGGCAATGCCTATCTATCAGGAACGCGTATTGCCGGTGACTCCATTGCGCTTAAGCCTTAAGGGGCAGCCTCTTGCGCTGACTGAGCCGATTTGTGACATAAAGGCGCTTGCCGTTAAGGCACTCAAAGAAAAGGTCCCTATGATTGCGACCCGTCAGCTGGCGCGAACCATTACCAAGGCAGCAACCCAGAAGCTTGCGCAGCAAAAAATGGGTGATCTTGGTGGACTTGCTGCGATGGTCTATAATATCGCCAGTGAGAATGCTGATCTTCGCAGTTGGCTGACCCTGCCTTCCAATGCCCAGGTCACCCGGATTACCCTGCCGGCTGGACAGCATGTCCTTGGACTTGATCGCATCGGCAGTAATGTTGCCGGTACCGTACCGGTGGATGTTCTGCCCGGTGGTAAGACCGTGGTGCATGTGGTGGCAATCGGACCACAACTCTATACAACCGCAACCAGTCTCGCGTATACTAAGCAGTAGCTTAGAGTTCACCAGCTTCGATTGGGGCTGAGGAGGATGTATGTTTCGACAGAGTAGAATGGTTATTATCTTCCTGCTGGCGATACTGCTGGTACCAGCAATTGTCCGTGCGGTCGATCTGCCGGTAACGCCACAGCCGGCACTGCGTGCTGCTATTTTTGTACAGAACCGGGCCGGGGAACAGTTCAGTGATAAGCTTGAGTATTTAAATGATCTTATTACCGCAGGACTGACTCAAAAGGGATTTTCAATTATTGACCGTCATCTGGTGGCGGCAATGTTTCGTGAGGAAGGGCGGCGCGATCGTGAGCTTGCTGCTGCCATGAAGGCGATCCAGGATGCCGCAGCCGGTAAAGAGCAGGCGGCATCAATCGAAGATGCCATCGCCGGTGCTTCGGCACTGCGCCTGGCCCAAATGATTGGTGCTGATTACTTGGTGGTGGCAACCATCAGCTCTGCCGGTAGCGAATCACGGCAATTTAAAGGGTATGGCATTGAAAACACCAGTACCATTCATACGGTACGGGTCTCCTTGAAGGTATTGGAAGGGAATCAGGGTGGCTCACTGTATGCTGATATGGTGACGGCAACGAAAAGCTACATGGCCGGACCGAGTTTAACGATTGTCACGAGTGATCTGATCAATAGTCTCCTCGATGAGGCTGCGCAGCAGATTAGCCTTCGGGTTGCCGATAAGGTACAGGCGATTCGTGATATGAAGGTTAAATCGGTACCGGTGGTATCGGTGACGATTGCGAGTGACCCACAGGGGGTCACTGTTGAGCTAGATGGAGCGGTTCTTGGTAGTACGCCGGGGACGTTTGCGGTTCCACCGGGGCTGCATCAGTTACGGTTGACCCAGCAGTGGCTTAACACCTGGGAGCGGACCGTTAATGTAACGCCGAATCAGTCGCTCTCGATTAAAATGGAACTGTCCGATGCCGGACTTGCTAGATTCAAAACCCTTGAGCGTTTCAAGCAGGAGATGGTTCAGGCAAAACAAAATGTTGAGCTTGAGAAAAAGGAACGTGAAGCGGCGATTGATATAGCCAAGGAGCAGAGTGAAGCAGCAGCCTATGCCAAGAAAAAAGTTGCTGAAGGAGAGAAAACCAAACGGGAAAATAGTTATATCCGTATAGAACGTGCTCCATCAGTACCAAAGCAAGCTCCGGCTCAGTCTGGCTCTTCTTCAGCACCGGCTACCCCCGGCGGTACCCCGCAGCCCCAGTCATCACCCGGGATGACCCCGATTAAGGCTCCGGCCACGAAGGAGATTTGATATGCAACGTGCTATTCGATATGGTTTGGCAATGGTGCTTTTGGGCTTAGCTATGATTGCTACGTTGGTCAGTCCCTCTGGTGCTGCTGAGTTAACGTCTGGCAGTAAGGATACCATTTTTATAGGTAAGTTAAAGGTCGGTGCATCACTGGTGGATGCGGCAACCCGTCAAGGGAAGCGGCTTGAGCTTACTCGTGCGTTTCAAACCCTTGATAGTCAATTGGTAACCGCGCTCTCCGGAACTCGGGTTTTTCAGATTGTCGAGCGTAAGCGACTTGACGAATTGCAAGTGGAGCGTGATTTTGCCCAGTCCGGCATGGTTGATCCGGCGGATCCCCAGGCTGCCAAGATTGGAAAGATGGCAGGGGCTAAGTTTGCCTTCTTTCCCGAAATTATCGGTTTTGAGGACAAAACCGAAACCATAGAGTACCAGGCAATTGGTCGTTCATCCATGAATCGCCGCCTGTTTATGGCAGCGGTGGTTAAAATTGTTGATACCACCACCGGAAAACTACTGCCCGATGCTCCAACCGTGCGTCTCAACCGTGATGAAGTTATCGAAATGGTGAGAAATGGTCAGGCAACGCCGAGTGATGAGGCGGTTGTCGCGCTTTCGATGGAGCTGGCTCGTAAGTTGTCACAGGAAGTGATTAGTCTTTTGCGTCCGGCGAAAGTACTCACCATTACCGGACGTCAGATTCAAATTAACCGTGGCAGTGAAGCTGGCTTCCAAAAGGATGACCAGGTTGAGGTGTATGCAACCCAACAGGTAAAAGATCCCGATAGCGGTGAAGTCTATACTAATGAGTTCCCGGTCGGTACGGCGGTCATCGTTCGACTTGATAAGAAGCAAAGTTTTGCTATGATACAAGAGAACTTCGGTATTCCT
>JBLIZM010000168.1:0-2076 GCA_048859855.1 Trichlorobacter sp. | reverse complement strand
CTGAACCGTCCGGCCTCCTCTTCAAGCGCGGATAGGTCAGTCTCAAGCGCCGGTGAGTCGGGTGTGGGGTAAAGTAGGGAGGTCTTCCAGCGACTGGTATCGGGTGCGGTCATTATCTGCTCCATGAAATAAAGAGTACTCGTACTTACCTGCTTCCAAGAGGGACAAAGGTGAGTGCAGCAGAATTGATGCAGTAACGCTCACCATCTGGTGGAGGACCATCCGGAAACAGATGCCCAAGATGAGCGTCACAGCGAGCACAACAGACTTCCGTGCGAATCATGCCATGGCTCGTATCCTGGTCGGTAGCTATCCGGTCAGCAACCAGTGGTGCGGAAAAACTCGGCCAGCCACTACCGGAGTCAAATTTGGTGATGGAACTAAAGAGAGGCAATCCGCAGCAGACACAGTGATAGTCGCCAGCCTGATGATTATCCCAGTATTCATTCGCAAAGGGAGGTTCGGTTCCCCCGAGACGGGTTACGCGATACTGGACAGGCGTCAATCGCTCTTGCCACTCCTCGTTCGATAGGGATACGGTTTCCATAAGTCGTTCCTTAGCAATAGGTGATTGCGTCAGTAGTACACGAAGATCATCAATGGTGTCAACGTCGTGCACCACCGGTAGACAGAAGAGACGTAAGCCAGCACGGTGTATGCGATCACACGTTATACGAAGCACCGTATCGGTACTCCATGGGATATCGCTAAAAAGGTCGTCAAGCGGGGGAACCCCGGCGGAAAAACCGATCAGACCGTAGCCGCCATCGCCGCAGGGTCCGATCACAATATCGTGTGTTGTAAGGGCGCATACGGCCTGCTGAAGGTAGGCAGCGTCAATACCTGGTATGTCAGAACCGACGATAAGCCGGTGATTCTCTTGGGGGGTTGCGTTGAAAAAAGTACGCATCCGTTGACCAAGATCCCCCGCCGACTGACGTTTAATGGAATCGGCACCATTTTTCCAGCTTGTGGGAATCTGGGACGGATTGCCATCAAAAACGAGTTGCCAGGGGATCATGCTCTTTCGAAGTGCTGCCACCTGACCTCGGACCAGAGTTTCGTAGATGGTTAAGGCCGCAGCTTGCCCAAGCGATGCTGCCAGGCGTGTCTTGACGGTTCCAATAACCGGTACTCGCACAAAAAGACCGATACACGCACCTGCTGCTTTTTGCTGATAATACTGCCGATAGAGGGTATCGGCATCACATCCACGGTAATGACGATACAGCATCCCGAGATTACGGATGGTGGTGGCAAGTACTCCCAGTCGTTCGTAGCGCCGTGTTGATGTCCTGACCTTTTCAGGTAAGCAGATTATTTTGAGGGATGCGGTACGGCAGCGTTGTGCGAAGACCACATCCTCCATAAGGGGTACTTCCGGATAGCCTCCCAGTAATGCCAGGGTTTGTCTGTTTATGATTAACCCCTGATCACCGTAGGGAAGACCGGCATACTTTGTTCGCAGATTAGCAAGTGCTGCAACAAAGCGATATCGAAGGCGAGGGTCATCGAAGGATAGGGAAAAACAGCCGGCATACGGGCGATCCATTGGAACAGCATTTAAACGGGCAGGGGCTGTATCAGGGAGTTGTGTGTCGCTATGCAGAATGAGAAACAGTGTGCCGCTAGCAGCAGCAATTCCTGCAGCAATCTGATGGCCTCTCCCTTTTGGTGCCGTAATACAGCAGTCACAACGTGTTTGACACCATCCGATCGTTGAGCCGTCGGCGTCACCATCAACGACGAGTATTTCTGCTTCGGGAAACAGTGAACGAACGTGTGTCACGGTTGGTATAATCCGTTTCCCCTCTTGATAGACAGGGATGATAACGGAAAGGGCTATGGCCATAGGGGGCACTGTATTCCCAGGCACTCTTGATTGCGTGCCATCTGGGTGCAGGCAAATGGCTCAGGATAGGTCGTGGTGAGTCCGATAAGCTCACCACAGATTTCCATTCCCTTCTGTAATGCGATAAACGTGTCACGCTGACAACAACGTGCTGCGGTGTATGTGGCAATTTCACCCAAAACAGAATGAACCGCTTGCTGGGCTTTAGATCGGAAGAGCGTCGT
>JBLIZM010000167.1:0-3920 GCA_048859855.1 Trichlorobacter sp. | reverse complement strand
AAACCATCAACAATACCAACACTAACCGCAGCAACCGCTTCCTTAATCGGCGAACGCTCCAGTTTTCCCGATTTCAGCAGCGCGTTAATAGCATCCATCAACGCAACATACGAGCCGGTAATGGCAGCTGTTCTGGTTCCACCATCGGCTTGTATGACATCTGCATCAATTAGAATACTCCGCTCTCCGAGCGCATCAAGGTCAACAACCGCACGAAGTGAACGACCAATCAGACGTTGAATCTCAAGGGTACGACCTGACTGCTTACCTTTGGCCGCTTCTCGACTGGAGCGGGTATGCGTGGCCCGTGGCAACATTGCATATTCGGCAGTTACCCAACCAGTTCCCTTTCCTCTCAGAAACGGTGGTACAGACTCCTCAACAGTTGCGGTACAGATAACTTTGGTATCACCACAGCTGATTAATACCGAACCCTCGGCATGCTTGGTAAATTCACGAATAATACTGACGGAGCGAAGTGAATCGGCTGAACGTCCAACACGCAGCATAGCGGTACTCCTTAGTTAATAATATACGGTATGTAACACAGATTACCCCTAAATGCAAAAAGGGAGCCCCCATCGGGAGCTCCCCCATCCACGTATCATGGTAACCTAATTAGATTTGTTGCTCATCGTGATGCAGCTTGTAATCAAAACCATCGATAAGGGCCTGGTACGACGCATCGACAATATTATCTGAGACACCAACGGTTCCCCAGCGTAATGACTTGTCACCAAGCTCAATTAAAACACGAATCTGGGAAGCAGTACCCTTACCAGCAGGCAAAACTCTGACTTTATAATCATGTAATTTTACTTCATGCAAGCGTGGATAGAACTTTTCAAGCGCTTTACGTAATGCATTGTCAAGCGCATTCACCGGGCCAGATCCCTCTGCGGCAGTATGCTCAACAGTCCCACCAACCCGAATCATAACCGTTGCCTCGGAACTTGCCATTTTATCGTCGGTTCGTTTCTGATCAATGACCCGGAATCCCATAATCTGGAAAAACTTCTTATGGGTACCCAAAGCTTTCTTCATCAATAATTCAAACGAAGCCTCTGCTCCCTCAAACTGGAAGCCTCTATTTTCCATATCCTTGATATCTTCGAGAATATCCTGTGTTACCGGGTCCTTACTATCAAGGTTGATATTGAACTCTTCGGCTTTTGCAAGAATATTTGACTTTCCAGACAGGTCAGAGACCAGTATCCGTGTGCAGTTACCAACTTTTTCAGGGCGAATATGCTCATAGGTCTCGGGGTGACGTTGGATGGCGCTAACATGCACACCACCTTTATGGGCAAAAGCTGATTTACCGACATAGGCTTGATGCTTGTTTGGTGACAAGTTAGCAAGTTCGTACACAAAGCGTGACGCCTCACGCAACGTGCGTAATTGCTCATCAGTAATGCAATCCTTCTCCATCTTCAGTTTTATTGCAGGGATAATGGAGCACAAGTTTGCATTACCGCAACGTTCGCCAAATCCGTTAATTGTTCCCTGGACCTGAACAATACCTTCCTCTACCGCAACAATGGAGTTTGCAACGGCACATTCACCATCATTATGGGTATGGATTCCAAGAGGAGTACTAATATGCTTTTTAACTTCACGGATAATCCGTGCAACTTCATACGGCATAGTGCCACCATTGGTGTCACACAAAATGATACAGTCAACCTGCGCCGCTTCAGCAGCCTTCAGTGTTTGGATGGCATAGTCAGGGTTTGCCTTATATCCATCAAAGAAGTGTTCAGCATCATAAAACACCTCACCAACGTTTTGTTTCAAAAACACCAAGGAGTCATTGATTAAGTCTACGTTTTCCTCAAGAGAAATCCGTAGGGCTTCACGAACATGAAAATCCCAGGTTTTACCGAATATGGTGATGACGTCAGGCTGTGCCGCAATCAACGTCATAATGTTGTGATCTTGATCAGGAGTTGTCTTTGCCCGGCGTGTAGAGCCAAATGCAGCGATCTTAGCCTGATTTAAGCGTTCACTCTTAATATCCTTGAAAAAAGAGACATCTTTCGGGTTACTTCCGGGCCATCCACCCTCGATATAATGAACCCCAAGTTCATCAAGTTTATGGGCAATACGGATTTTATCCTCAACCAAAAAAGAAATATCTTCAGCCTGCGTACCATCACGCAGTGTCGTATCATAAAGCTTAATCAAACTCATGGGGTTAGACTCCTTTCAGACATACGGCACAGATACACTACTAGACCTATTTCAGTAGCGTATCAGCCCTGTTTTTGTCAATGTAATTCGCATAAAATGCCCATTCACAAGTCAACGATCGCACCATAACTCATAACACTCGCCAAAAAACTGGCTTTTTAGAGCTAAGTACCATATAATACTAAGATGTTATCATACCAACCACTACTGTTTGGCAGAGAGCGATCAGCAGGAGTGCTCTGTCACCCCACAGCACTCCCTGGGACATATGGTATTGGCACCCTCGGGGAACATGCGAGAACGTTTATTGACTTTCTTGCGGAGTGCGGATTTCGCTGGTGGCAGGTACTGCCGCTCCACCCACCTGCAGTCGGTAACTCACCCTACTCTGCTTTCTCTGCATTTGCTGGTAATCCCCTACTCCTTGATCTTGACCAATTAGTAGCTGAGGGTGACCTACACGCTATCACTGTACCCCGCGATTCCAACAGCAATCACCAGACAACTGATCAGGCGGAATGGAAACGTACGGTATTACACAATGCTGCTCAGCAGTTCTTTAAAGAAGCCTCTCCAGAGAGGATGAAACAATTTTGGGATTTTTGCGATGACACTTTCTGGCTGCATGATTATGCGGTATTTACTGCCTTACATCATCATTTTAAAGACGTATCCTGGCATCAGTGGCCCCAAGATATTCGCGAGCGTCAGGAACTCCCCCTCAGAAATTTAGAGGAGTTACTTGGTGGTGCCATTGGGACAGAAAAATATATTCAGTGGCAGTTTGACCGACAATGGAAGGCTGTACGACAATATGCGGCATACCGTGGTATCGGTATTATTGGCGATGTGCCGATCTTCGTTGCTGATGATTCGGCGGATGTTTGGTGTAATCAGGAGTTATTCCTGGTCGATTCAACCGGCAATTCAACCGTAGTTGCTGGTGTACCACCAGATGCTTTCTCAGAATCAGGACAATTTTGGGGTAATCCTCTGTACGATTGGCAGAAGATGGCAGACCAGGGATACCATTGGTGGATTGAGCGTATTCGCCAAGTATTACGCTGGTATGATGTTATCCGACTCGACCATTTCAGAGGATTTGAAGCAGCATGGCATATACCTGTTACCGCAGCATCTGCACAGGAAGGATCTTGGCAAGCCGGTCCAGGTGCAGCACTCTTTGACACATTACACTTTGTTTTTGGAACACTCCCGTTTATTGCTGAAGATCTTGGTGTAATCACTCCGGCAGTTGAGGAACTCCGCGATCGATTTGCGTTACCCGGAATGGTCATTATCCAATTTGCCTTCGATTCGGACAGTAGTAATCCATATCTCCCCCACAATCATCAGCAAAATGCCGTTGCCTACAGTGGTACCCATGATAATGACACACTCGTCGGATGGCTGGACGGCCTTACTGAGCGCCAGCAACAGACCATCAAACGATATCTTGGCACCACTGATACGATAACGCCAGATATGATCCTCCGGCTCGTTTGGAGCTCTGTTGCTCAAACAGCGATAGTGCCATTGTCAGACCTACTCAGTCTCGGGAGTGAAGCCCGCTTCAATCGCCCTGGTGTCGCTGAAGGAAACTGGGAGTGGCAGGCTCCAAAAAACTATTTGGATAAACTCTCACGGCTATCGATACGTACGGAGCTAGAAACATACGGTCGCATAACACATCAAGACCAATAAAAAAGCGCCTTGGCTAGCCAAGG
>JBLIZM010000166.1:0-7079 GCA_048859855.1 Trichlorobacter sp. | reverse complement strand
ACAATGTGTATGCTGGCAGCTGGTTTCGGTATGGCAATCGGTGCATTCGGTACCGGTATTGGTCAGGGTCTCGCAGTTAAGAGTGCAGTTGAAGGCGTTTCTCGTAACCCAGGTGCATCAGGCAAAATCCTGACCACCATGATGATCGGTCTGGCTATGATCGAGTCCCTCGCAATTTACGTTCTCGTTGTATGTCTGATCATCCTGTTTGCCAACCCTTACAAAGATATCGCTATCAAGGCTCTTGAAACGGTTGCGAAGTAATTTAACCTCTCGAGTCACATGGTAAAAAAGAGGCGGTCACCGAATGGTGACCGCCTCTTTTCGTGTCAGACTATAATTATCTATGATTAGTGCAAGACCGGCTCATCCTCAACAACAGCAGAAACCAATGGGCTTAGCTGGCTTTGAATCTGTTCCCCGTCTTTCAGGGTAACAATCGTTCGTGCTTGATAGTAATACACAACCCCCCTCATAACTGACTGGTCTGTGAAGCTCCCCCCAGCTGCTACCGTACCTATCTGCACGAGCTCACCATTTAGACCCTCACGACGATAGAGGGTAAAGCCACGTATGACACCATCATTATATGATGCACCGCTTGGTGTAATCCGTAAGAAACCACCAAACAGGGTAACTGCCTTCACCGTCGGAGACGCTGGAGGCTCATGCACTACCACTGGCCGCGATTCAACGGCCGTACCAAGTGATGAACCAGACTGTACCGTCTGTACACGATACTGATACCCTTGTCCCCGTTTAACATGCATATCCGTCCAAACAAGGGTACCACCACGCTTTTCCGCAGGTGGCACCGGTGCAGCGAGATCAACTTTTGAAAGCGGAATATACGGCTCTGTACAGCCAACCTTTGCTGGGACGCCCGTTACACGCCGCCCCAGGATCACTCCCGTGAGATCGGTAAGGGACTTGCCGGTCATATCCGAACTGGGGAGCAACACCGCCAACTCAATCGAGTCCCCCAGTTGCTGCACATCAACCTGAGGAGGCTTAGCAAGTAATTGGTCTGGATAGACCAGCTTACCTTTTCTGCCACAGCCAGAAGCCAGCAACAGTATCGCTGTCAAAATAACCGCCCGCTGTGTCAGTTTAGTGGAAGTCATTTGCCTTCCCTTGTACGTTTAATTTCTGTACGGACCTGATCCTGAGCCGTACCCCCTATGACATTACGGGCATTAACACTGGCCATAACCGTAATATATGCCATAATATCCTCACGAAACACATCGGAGAACTGGTGCCATTCATCCAAGGTCAGCTGCTCAAGCTCCTTACTATGGGCAATACAATACGCAACAGTTTTACCAACGACCTCATGGGCGTCACGGAATGCAAGCCCCTTACGGACCAGATAGTCCGCAACATCAGTAGCCGTTGAAAAACCACCACCAGCCGCAGCCGCCATTCGATCATCGCGTACACGCATTTCCCGAATCATATCTGCAAAGATCTTGAGAGACCCCTTGACCGTATCAATGGTGTCAAAGAGAGGTTCCTTGTCTTCTTGCATATCCTTATTATACGCCAGTGGCAGTGCTTTCATAACGGTTAGCAGAGCTATCAGGTTACCGTAGACTCGACCGGTCTTGCCTCGGACCAGCTCCGGGACATCTGGGTTCTTTTTCTGCGGCATGATTGATGATCCTGTACAGAAACCATCTGACAACTCAACAAATTGGAATGCACTGGTTGACCAGAGAATAAGCTCTTCCGATAATCGAGACAGGTGCATCATCAAGATTGATGATGCCGACAGAAACTCAAGACCAAAATCACGATCTGATACGGAGTCAAGAGAATTACGGGTTACCTGCGGGAAATCAAGCTGCTCTGCTACATACTCTCGGTCAATCGGAAAGGTTGTTCCGGCAAGAGCACCGGCTCCAAGTGGCATTACATTAATTCGCTTCAGACAGTCCTCCATCCTCCCCTTATCACGCTTAGCCATTTCCACATAGGCAAGCAGATGATGGGCAAAAAGTACTGGCTGAGCTGATTGCAGGTGGGTGAATCCAGGCATGACAACATCAATATTCTCTTCAGCTTTATCCAAAAGTGCATCAACCAACAGATCAAGGTATGTGATAATATCAACAACCTCGTCCCGCAGATACAGCCTAATATCTAAAGCAACCTGATCGTTACGAGAACGGCCGGTATGGAGCCGTTTGCCAGCCTCACCGATACGCTGAGACAGCCGTGCCTCCACATTCATATGGATGTCTTCCAGAGCTACCGAAAAGTCAAAATTTCCACTCTCAATCTGCTCAAGAATATCCTTCAACCCATGGACGATCTTCTCAACATCTTCTGGACTGATGATTCCCTGCCGTCCAAGCATGCGAGCATGGGCCATGGAACCACGGATGTCTTGATGATAGAGCCGCTTATCAAAGTCAATTGATGCGGTAAAGGCTTCTACAAATGTATCGGTCGGTTCAGTAAACCGGCCGCCCCAGAGTTTATCCTGTGCCATGGGCGGTATACTCCTTCATTTTCCATACGGGTACGGGGGGTAACCATTGGACACCCCCCGCCTACTCCTACGAACCGACAATCGGTTCTACTTCTTACCTTGCATCAGAGCCCGAATACGCAGCCTCAATGAATTGATCTTGATAAAGCCTTCTGCATCTGCCTGGTTATAAACCTTATCCTTCTCAAAGGTTGCAAAGTCCAGGTTAAACAATGAATTGCTTTCCGACTTACGTCCTACCGTACGGCAGGAACCTTTATAGAGCTTAATCCGGGCAACACCATTCACGGTTTTTTGGGATTCATCAATCAGCGTCTGCAGCATCTCTCTTTCTGGAGAGAACCAATACCCGGCATAGACAAGACGGGCATATTCTGGGATCAGTGAGTCACGAATGCGCATAACTTCCCGGTCCATGGTGATCTGTTCAACAGCCATATGAGCTTCACGTAAAATGGTGCCGCCGGGGGTTTCATACACACCACGTGATTTCATACCAACCGAGCGGTTTTCAAGCAGGTCAACACGACCAATACCATGCTCACCACCAACAATGTTTAGATGCTCAAGCAGTTGGGCAGGGGTCATGCGGATACCATCCACAGCCACGGCATTACCGTTTTCAAATTCAACCTCAATATACTGAGGCTTATTCGGTGCCTTCTCTGGGCGCTTGGTCAGGACATACATCTCCTCTGGTGCCTCAGCCCAGGTATCCTCCAGTATTCCTCCTTCAAAGGAGATATGCAGCAGGTTACGATCTGAAGACCAGGGGCGTTTTTTAGTAATCGGAATCGGAATATCATTCTTCTTAGCGTAGGCAATGAGTGACTTTCGGCTGTTCAGTTTCCATTCACGCCATGGTGCGATGACCTTGATAGAAGGGTCGAAATGGTAATAGGCCAACTCAAATCGGACTTGGTCGTTCCCTTTGCCGGTCGCACCGTGGGATACGGCATCACACCCTTCAAGCTTGGCAATTTCCATCTGGCGCTTTGCAATCAAAGGGCGGGCAATCGAGGTTCCCAATAGATAGTGTCCCTCATAGATTGCGTTCGCACGGAACATAGGATATACAAAATCCCGAACGAACTCTTCACGCAGGTCATCGATGTAGACGGTGCTTGCGCCCGTTCTCAGAGCCTTCTCGCGTACCGGTGCAAGCTCATCTCCCTGACCAAGGTCAGCTGAAAAAGCAACGATTTCTGCGTCATACTCATTCTTAAGCCACTTAAGAATGATTGATGTATCAAGGCCACCGGAATAGGCAAGCACGATTTTGTTGGCAGTTTGTTTCTGTTTAGCCATGGGTATCTCCTTTGGTATCAGCTCCGGCTATCAAGTCGGATTGTCATTATTTGTTTAGTTCATCAATGTTGCCATAATAGCCTTCTGGATATGGAGACGGTTTTCAGCCTCATCCCAGACAACCGAATGGCTTCCCTCAATCACCGCATCACTAATCTCTTCGCCACGATGGGCTGGGAGACAGTGTAGCACAATTGCTTCCTTCGATGCAGCCGCCATCAGTGTTGTGTCAACACAGTACCCGGCAAAAGCCTTCTCGCGCTCTCTTTGCTCCTGCTCCTGCCCCATACTGGCCCACACATCGGTATTAACGACATCGGCACCGGCAACTGCCTGCAGCGGATCACGGTATACGGTAATTGGACATTGCCCTTTTTCACGGGCCCATGCCAGGACTTCCGGATCGGGATCATACCCTTCAGGGCAGGCCAGATTAAGGGTAAAGCCAAAAATGGCGGCTGCCTCAATCCAGGTATTTGCCATATTATTTCCATCACCGACCCATGCAAACGTGAGCCCCTGATATCCCCCTTTATGTTCAATAACCGTTTGGAGGTCAGCCATAATCTGACAGGGATGATATAAGTCAGTGAGGCCATTAATAACCGGTACGCTACTATAGGCAGCAAACTCATCAACGATTTCCTGCCCGAAGGTCCTAATCATAACCCCATCGCAGTAGCGAGACATAACCCGCGCTGAATCCTTAATCGGTTCACCACGTCCCATTTGAGAGTTTGAAGACGAAAGAAACAAGGCATGACCACCAAGCTGGAACATACCGACTTCAAAAGAGATCCGAGTCCTGGTGGAAGCTTTTTCAAAAATCATCGCTAAGGTCTTACCCGCTAAAATCGGATGCGGCGTCCCGGAGCGCTGCTGCTGTTTCAACTCTGCAGCAAGGGCAAGCAATGCATCAAGTTCCTGCTTGGAATAATCACGTAATGCCAAGAAATGACGGGGCATCAAACTATCTCCTTGAAAATGGTTTCCAGGATGCCGATCATCTGATTCACCTCTTGCTTGGTGACAGTTAACGGCGGGACAAAGCGTAAAACCGTGTCATGAGTTACATTCAGTAGCAGGCCACGCTCGTGGCCACGCTGCACAATCGGCCCTCCAGGAATGGTCAGCGACATACCAATCATGAGACCGATGCCACGGACCTCACCAACAAAGGGGAACGCACGCCCAAGGGCCTCGAGTTCACCATGCAGATACTCGCCCATCTCCTCGGCACGGTTAAGGAGCCCCTCTTCAAGAATAACCCTGATAGAAGCGAGTGCAGCAGCCGTAACCAATGGGTTTCCTCCGAAAGTAGAACCATGAGTTCCTGGGGTAAATGCGGTGGCAACCGCATCACGAGCCAGCATGGCACCGATTGGCGCACCACCAGCGAGCGCCTTGGCAAGCGTCATGATGTCAGGGGTAACACCAAAATGTTCATGGGCAAACAGCTTACCCGTCCGCCCCATCCCAACCTGAACCTCGTCAAGAATCAGCAGGAGATTGTACTGATCACATAACTCCCTCACGGCAGTAAGGTACTCAGCATCAGGGATATTGACCCCACCTTCCCCCTGAATCGGCTCCAACATCACAGCGCAGGTCTGGGGAGTAATGGCAGCACGTAATGCCTCAACATCGTTAAACGCTACATGGGTAAAACCGTGCAACAGCGGATCAAAAAAACGCTGGACTTTTTCCTGACCCGTAGCAGAAACCGTTGCCATGGTTCTGCCATGGAATGAATCCGTAGCCGTTATAATCCCATAGCGCTCAGGGTCACCAAAGGTTTCACGACTGTATTTTCGCGCTAACTTAATTGCTGCTTCATTAGCCTCCGCTCCACTGTTACAGAAAAAAACCTTGTCAGCAAAGCTATGCGCACAGAGAACTTCAGCAAGCTCAATCTGCTGAGGAATCTGATAATAGTTAGAGCAGTGAATCAGTGTCGCAGCCTGGTCAGCAAGAGCCTTCACGATACGGGGATGACAATGTCCAAGGTTGTTAACAGCCACCCCGGCAAGAAAATCCAGATATTCTTTACCATCGGCGTCCCAGACGCGACTTCCCTCACCTCGGACCGGCACAATAGGATACCGTCCATAGGTGTGCATAATTACTTTGTCAGAACGTTCAATCCACGAACTACTTACCGTCATTTACTGATCTCCGTTCCGATACCGATGTCCGTAAAGATTTCGAGCAATACCGCGTGCTCAACCCGACCATCGATGATGTGAGCCTTTTTGACACCATCTTGTAGTGCATCGGCACAGCAGGCAACCTTTGGTATCATTCCACCAGTAATTGCCTCTTCAGCAATCAGTCGATGCATTTCCGCAACAGAAATATTCGGAATAAGTTTCTTGTCTGCATCAAGAACACCCGGGGTATCCGTTAGGAGAATCAGCTTCTCAGCGTTCAGGGCTGCAGCGACTCGACCAGCCACAACATCAGCATTGATGTTGTAACTTTCACCATCAGGGCCGACTCCTACCGGTGCAATAACGGGCAGGTATCCGCCCTTCTCAAAAACAGAAATAAGGTCAGTGTTTACCTTTACAACATCACCAACATACCCGATATCAATCTGCTCGCAGTGGCCGGCTTCATTCACAACTTCCTGCAAAAGCTTCTTGGCCAGAAGAAGTGTCCCATCTTTTCCACATAGACCGATTGCCTTACCGCCATGCTGATTCAGGTAGCCCACAACCTCTTTATTAACATGCCCAACCAAAACCATCTCAACAACGGCCATGGTCTCGGCATCGGTTACCCGCATACCGCGCACAAACTCAGATTCGATCCCATACCGCTTAAGCGTTTGGTTAATCTGTGGTCCGCCGCCATGGACAATGACCGCATTAATTCCGAGAGACTTAAGCATTATGACGTCGAGGGCAAACGACTCCTTCAACCGTTCATCAGCCATGGCATGTCCACCATACTTGATAACGAACGTCTTACCTGAGAAACGCCGGATATACGGCAGCGCCTCCATAAGGGTGTTTGCCTTTTCAATCAAGTGCTTCATCAGCGCTCTCCTTACCCTAGTAATCCTGCAACAGCGGCAAGAGCATCCGGAATACGGCTTGGGTCACTACCGCCTGCCTGCGCAAGCTCCGGTTTTCCACCGCCCCGACCACCAACGATTGGTGCCAGTTGCCCAATCAGCTGTCCGGCCTTGAAGCGCTCCGTGAGGTCACTGGTAATCGCGACCAGTAGTGCCGCCTTACCATCAATTGCCGCCCCAAGAACGATAATTCCT
>JBLIZM010000165.1:0-10835 GCA_048859855.1 Trichlorobacter sp. | reverse complement strand
GCAGGGGTGCCATCAGGGAGTGATCCTTCGAGCTCAACGGTGGGTGGGGTGGTTGGTGTCTCACCACCACAAACCGGTGCGGTACCAGCTATAATATCATCAACTTCAGCACCACTGAGATTCTCCTTCTCGATAAGGCAGAGAGAAAGCTGGTGCAGGATTTGTTCATGCTCTTTTAGAATGGACAGTGCCCGCTCATAACTCTCATCAACGATTCGTTTGATTTCTTCGTCAATTTTGACAGCGGTCTCTTCACTGAAGTTCTTATGCATTGCCATGTCACGGCCGAGGAAGATGGATTCATCCTTCTTGCCAAAGGAAACTGGCCCCATCAGGTCACTCATACCCCATTCGCACACCATCTTGCGAGCCATTTCAGTGGCGCGTTCGATGTCGTTTCCGGCACCGGTGGTGAAGGTGTTGAAAATGAGATCTTCAGCTGCGCGACCGCCCATCAGGACAGCGATGCGGCCAAGCAGTGACTCACGGTTATAGCTATGCTTATCCTCAATCGGGAGCTGCATCGTTACCCCGAGGGCGCGACCACGAGGAATAATCGATACCTTGTGGACCGGGTCACTGCCAGGGATCATTTTTGCAACTAAGGTATGACCCGCCTCATGGTAGGCAGTGCTTTTTTTCTCTTCGTCAGAGATGACCATGCTACGACGCTCAGCGCCCATCAGGACTTTGTCCTTGGCGGCGTCGAAGTCATTCATGTCGACGGTGGTCTTGTTCTGACGTGCTGCCAGTAGTGCGGCTTCGTTAACCAGGTTTGACAGGTCAGCGCCGGAGAACCCTGGGGTGCCACGAGCAATAACTGCCAGATCAACATCAGGCGTTAAGGGTACCTTCCGGGCATGAACATGGAGGATCTGTTCACGACCTTTGACATCGGGACGGGGAACCACAACCTGGCGATCAAAACGGCCCGGACGCAGCAATGCCGGATCCAGAACATCAGGACGGTTGGTCGCCGCAATAAGAATGACCCCTTCATTGGACTCGAAACCATCCATCTCAACCAGCAACTGGTTAAGGGTCTGCTCGCGCTCGTCATGCCCACCGCCGAGACCGGCACCACGGTGGCGCCCAACGGCATCAATCTCGTCAATAAAGATAATGCACGGGGCATTTTTCTTTCCTTGCAAAAAGAGGTCACGAACCCGGCTGGCGCCGACGCCGACAAACATTTCGACAAAGTCTGAACCGGAAATAGAGAAGAACGGCACGCCGGCTTCTCCCGCAACAGCACGGGCCAGTAAGGTTTTACCGGTACCCGGAGGGCCGACGAGCAACACCCCTTTCGGGATTTTACCGCCCAGTACGGTGAACTTCTTCGGCTCCTTCAAAAACTCGATAATTTCTTCAAGTTCTTCTTTTGCTTCTTCGATACCGGCTACATCCTCGAAGGTCACTTTGTGCTGGGATTCCGTTAGCAATTTGGCGCGACTTTTCCCGAACGACATCGCCTTGCCGCCACCCATTTGCATTTGCCGCATAAAGAAGATCCAGATGCCGACAAGCAGGAGGAGGGGGAACCATGAAATAAACATCGAAAGCCAAGAGAAACGCTCTTCCTCGGGCTTTGCCTGAACCGTGACCTTACGCTCCAGAAGCTTTTCCGTCAGGTCTGCATCAAAGGTCGGCTTGTAACTGCGGAAGGAACGTTCCTTATTGTCTTTATCCAGATACTTCCCGGTCAGGTCGTTTCCTTGGATGACAACCGAACGGACTTTGTTGTCCTCAACCTGAACCATCAACTCACTAAAGCTGAGGCGGTCTTCGGCAACCCGCGGTTTTTGAAAAATATTGAACAGCATGATCATCATTAAGCTGATGACTAGCCAGAGGGCGAGATTCTTATAAAACTGGTTCAAGGATGACTCCTCCCCTATCGGTACACTGGTGATACAGTACTACTACAAATACGAAAAATTAGCATAAAGGTGGTAGTTCAGACAAGCCTTAATCGAAGATCGAAAGGGAGAGTGGTAGCTGTGCATGCTGATGGACAGCGATGCGGGCGATGGCGGTGCTTGTCGGTGAGACGAGCGCCAAGCCAGAGCGCCGGATTCCGACAACAGCGAGAATCGCACCCTGGGCCACGATTAATGGGATACGGGTGCGTACCGGGCGAGGAATCCGGGCATTTGAGAACTGGTCGGCGACCGTGCTGGTACCGCCACCATCAAGACTCATTCGATCTGATGGCTGCCAGGAGCGGATGGTCCAGGGAAAAGGAGCGAGCTCGAGATCAACAACTATCGTCGAACAATCATCCGGTAACGGAGTACAGGGTGTATCGGATGTAATCGTAATTGTTACGCCACCGGTTAGCTGATACGTTCCGGGGGCGGTGATGGTTGTCGTCGATAGCTCAGGAGGGAACTGCTGCTGGTTAAGTAGGAGCAACATGCCGGCCCCCTGGCTGACGGATAGGGGAGCAGGAAGTGGCACGGAACGTCCGGCAGCACCTTTGAGTACGCAACGGTCAAGTGCAATGAGGTGCTCATAGGACAAGGGGGAGGGTGCCGCAAGCAGCTGTTCAACGCCGAGACGGTAGAGGCGCATCCGCCTGGCGCGGGGTAATTCGATTAAGGGAGTTCGGTTGAAGGCGAGCCAGCCGCTCCCATGGCGAAGGATGCGTTTTGCCAAGAGCTGATCATCGGTGGCAAGCAGTGATTCTTCCCCCTGTAGGATCTGTGCTGTCTGGCAGAGCCGGTTAGTGATATCAGGTTGCAAATCTGTAAGGAGTGGCAGCACCTGGTGGCGCAGCCGATTGCGCAGGAATCGGGTGTCAAGATTGGAACGGTCGACCGCAAAGGGGACTTGGCGTTTACTAAGCTGGTAACGAAGCTCCTCTCCGGAAAGATCGAGCAAGGGGCGGATGACTGATCGATTGGAGCGATACGGCATGGCGCTCAACCCCTTAAGGCCAGCTCCACGAATCAGACGCATCAGTACGGTTTCTGCCTGGTCATCGGCTTGATGAGCTACCACCAGTGCTGTTGAGCGGGTTGCTTCCATCTGTTCAAACAGCCAACAATAACGAAGTTCCCGACAGCAATCTTCGAGGGAACGGCCGGTCTGTTGAGACAGTGTCAGGGGATCCACCGTTGTTGCACTAAACGGCAGCTGATGACGACTGGCCAGTTCACGAACCAACTGCTGATCGTGGTCGCTCTCTGCCCCTCGCAGCCCATGATTGACATGGGCAATCGATAGGGTTAGCGCGATCTGTTCAGGGGCAGTGAGCAGCTCAACCAGTGCAACGGAATCAGCGCCACCGGATACGGCCAGAAGCAACCGGTCACCGGGCTGAATACCACAGCATTCTGTGAGTGTTTTTGCGACCTGCTGTACCAGGTGCTGCCAGTCCGTCACGTTAAATACCGAGGATTGACGCCATCTGGGCGAGGTCGTCACTCAGCCGTTTCTGGCCGCTGCTAATAACCGTTTCCAGTGGGATGG
The DNA here is from genome assembly GCA_048859855.1 of Trichlorobacter sp. Taxonomy (GTDB): domain Bacteria; phylum Desulfobacterota; class Desulfuromonadia; order Geobacterales; family Pseudopelobacteraceae; genus Trichlorobacter. Next base: position 7,361 of record JBLIZM010000165.1, on the reverse strand, counting down.
TGATCAGATTGTTGCACGACAGGCCGACCATGACGCCACTATGTCCACTTGCCAGGAGCTCGACCGCTTTCTTGCCATAGCGGCTCCCGAGCAGACGGTCGAATACGGTTGGTGCCCCTCCGCGTTGATAGTGGCCGAGGACCGTAACCCGGGTTTCGAAGCCGATGGCATCCTTGATAGCATCGGCAAGCTGTTGGGCACTCATGGCTCCTTCAGCGACTAAAATTAAGGCGTTGGTCCGTTTCTGGTCAAAGCGCTGGCGTAATTGAGCGCACATCGCATCAATATCGGTTGGCAGCTCAGGTACCACGGCAAACTCGGCTCCAGTGGCGATTGCGGCGGTTGAGGCAAGGTACCCTGAGTTACGACCCATTACTTCAACAATGAAGGCACGGTCATGGGACGAGGCAGTGTCTTTTATGCAGTCAACCGCGTAGGTTATATTATTAAGCGCAGTATCAACCCCGAGTGCCATATCGGTATAGGCGATGTCATTATCAATACTAGCCGGAATTCCAATAACTGGCAGTCCGAGTTGATGGAGCAGCAAAGCACCGCTTAACGAGCCGTCTCCCCCGACAACAATGAGCCCTTCGACACCACTGTTTTGTAAGTTTTTGAGTGCAGTGGCACGACCCTGCTCGGTTTTGAATTCCATGGAACGGGCTGACTGTAAAAATGTTCCGCCACGCTGCAAGGTTCCGGCAACAGCCAAGGTCGTCAGTACACTAAAATCATTCTTAATCAGACCGGCGTATCCTTTGCGATAGCCAAGCAGCTCATAGCCGTAATGTATGGCAGTCCGCGCCGCTGATCGGATAACGGCATTCATGCCACTGCAGTCACCACCGCTGGTAAGAATTGCGAGTCGTTTCGTCATGATGACCTCCTGGAAACCTGTTGTTTCAACCAGGCCATCCGTTCGAGCACATTCTTTTCGTATCCACTGTTGCGTGGCTGATAGAACGTCCGTCCGGTGAGCCGTTCCGGTAGAAACTGCTGGTCACTGTAGCTGTGATCAAAATCATGGGAGTATTGGTAGCCGGCTCCGTATCCTTCTTGTTTTAAGAGCGCAGTCGGGGCATTACGCAGATGGGTTGGCACCGGTAGGGATCCGGAGGCACGAACCTCGGCAATGGCAGCATCGATACCAAGGTACGAGGCGTTCGATTTCGGGGCAGTAGCCAGGTAGGTTACTGCTTGACCAAGAATAATCCTGCCTTCCGGCATCCCGATCATCTCAAAAGCCGATGCGGCTGCGGTTACAACTTGTAACGCACGAGGATCCGCATTGCCGATATCCTCCGCAGCCAGAATAAGCATTCTCCTGATGATGAAGCGAGGGTCTTCACCTGCTTCCAGAAGCCGTGCCAACCAGTACAGGCCAGCATCTGGATCGCTGCCACGCAGCGACTTGATAAAGGCGGAGATTACTTCGTAGTGGCCATCTCCTCCTTTGTCATACAAGAGAGGACGGTGCTGCAGGGCATCTGCAAGTATCGTACAGGTGATTCGACGGTCGGCACCACTGAGGCTGGCGGCCAGTTCCAGCGTGTTGAGAGCTTTGCGGGCATCCCCCTGAACCGCTTCGGTAATGAAGGTGCGGGCATCATCATCAAGGGTGAGTTCCAAGAGACCAAGGCCATGCTCACGGTCCCTCAGCGCTTCATCCAACAGCCGGGCACAGTAATCAGCGGGGAGCGGGTGGAGCCGCAATACGCGACAGCGGGATAGCAACGGGGCGATGACCTCAAAGGAGGGGTTCTCGGTGGTTGCTCCAATTAAGGTAATCAGACCGGATTCTACCGCTGGTAGAAAAGCATCCTGTTGCGCCTTATTGAAACGATGGATCTCGTCAACAAATAAAAGAGTATGGGTGCCGAAGCGGGCGTGCTGCTCAGCTTCCTTGAACAGGTCGCGAACCTCTTTTATACCATTCATAATGGCAGAGAAAAAAACAAAGCGCGAACGGGTCGCCCGGGCAATGATATGGGCAAGCGTAGTTTTGCCGCACCCGGGTGGTCCCCAGAAAATCAGGGACGGAATACGATCCTGTTCAATCAGTTGTCTGAGTGGTTTACCTGGGCCGGTTATATGGTCCTGTCCGACAAAACGCTCAAGCGTGTCGGGACGCATTCGTTCAGCCAGCGGTTGACGGCTGGTATCCTCGAACAGACTGGTCACCAGTGTTTAATCCCTGCCGTGACCGGCTGTGGTTTGATGTTCCATATTTCACGCGCGTATTCAGTAATGGTGCGGTCACTGGAGAACTTACCCATACCAGCAGTGTTGAGGATTGAAGTCCGAGCCCACTGATCCGGCATCATGAAGAGGCGGTCAACGTCGGCTTGGGCGTCAAGATAGGAATCAAAGTCCGCCATCAGCAGGTAATAGTCATGCTGCAGCAAGGAGTCGACCAGAGGCTTAAAGAGGTCGGGGGTGCTTGGTGAAAACATTCCTGATGCAATCTGGTCGATAACCATCTTTAACTCAGGATAGCGGTAGTAATAGTCGTGGGGGCGGTAGTCCGCTGCACGCAGGCTGGTTGCTTCCGGCGTAGTGAGTCCGAAGATAAAGATGTTGTCTTCACCGACCTCCTCACGAATTTCAATGTTGGCACCATCCAGCGTGCCGATGGTGAGGGCACCATTTAATGCGTATTTCATATTGCCGGTTCCCGATGCTTCGGTACCGGCAGTTGAAATCTGCTCAGAAAGGTCCGCTGCCGGAAAAATTTTCTCCGCCAGTGAGACACTGTAGTTGGCCAGAAAAAACACCTTCAGTTGGTTGCCGATTGCCGGGTCGTTATTAACCACCTGTGCCACAGCGTTAATCAGGCGGATAATCAGCTTAGCCATTGAGTAGGACGGAGCCGCTTTACCACCAAAGATGACGGTTCGAGCAGGAAGTTCGAGTCCCGGGAAGTTTTTCAGGCGGTTGTAGCGGGCAATAACCTGCAGGATGTTCAGTAATTGACGCTTATATTCATGAATTCGCTTGGTCTGGCAGTCGAACAGCGAATCAGGGGAAACGTGAATGCCATGTTTCTGGTAGATATGCTCTGCCAGTAAGACTTTGTTTTCCCGCTTGACGGCCATCCAATGCTGGCGGAAGGTGCGGTCCTCAGCCAAGGGACGCAGGCGGGACAGTTGGCTTAGATCAGTGGTCCAGCTGTCGCCGATTGCTTCGCTGATTAAGCCGGCTAGGCCACGGTTACAGTGCTTAAGCCAGCGGCGCTGGGTGATACCGTTGGTTTTGTTGTTGAAACGCTCCGGCCAGAGATCATAAAAGTCCTTGAATAAATCACTGGTTAGAATACCACTGTGCAGAGCAGACACCCCATTGATGGAATGGCTGGCCACAATCGCCAAATTGGCCATTCGCACCATTTTATCGCCACGTTCATCAATGAGTGACATCCGCTCAAGTTTACCGGTGTCGCCAGGAAAACGCTCCTGGACCTGTTGCATGAAGCGGCTGTTAATCTCATACATAATCTGCAGGTGACGTGGCAGCATGGTTCCCAGCATCGGAACAGGCCAGGTTTCAAGTGCTTCCTGCAAGATGGTGTGATTGGTATAGGCAAAGGTGTGCTGGGTAATGTCCCAGGCCGTCTGCCAGTCCAAACGGTGCTCATCAATCAAAAGTCTCATTAATTCGGGGATTGCCAGAACCGGATGGGTGTCATTGAGCTGGATGGCAACCTTTTCAGGCAGCAAGCGTAGGTCATCGTGCTGCTTGAAGAAGCGGGCCAGAATATCCTGGACGGTTGCCGAAGAAAGGAAGTACTCCTGCCGTAGACGCAGTTCTTTTCCCTCCAACATATGGTCAGCAGGATAGAGAACCTTTGAAATATTTTCCGTCCGCATCTTGGATTCGACCGAGCCGAGGTAGTTTCCTTGGTTAAAGAAGTTCAGGTCAAAATCTCGGCTGGCCTTGGCTGACCAGAGACGCATGGTGTTAACGGTGGCATTTTGGTAGCCGGGGATTGGGAAGTCGCAGGCTTGGGCCATGACCTCGTAGGAGTCCTCCCAGCTCGTTCGGATTGTGCCATCACGGTCGGTAAAATCAACCACACGACCACCGAACTTGACGGAATAGAGGTGCTCCTGTCGATCAAACTCCCAGGGGTTGTCGTAACGGAGCCAGTTGTCAGGCAATTCCTGCTGAGCACCATCCACAATCCGCTGATAGAACATGCCGTATTCGTAGCGAATACCATAGCCGTGGGAGGGAAGTTGCAGTGTTGCCATTGAATCGAGGAAGCAGGCCGCCAGACGGCCAAGGCCACCGTTGCCCAGACCGGCATCCCACTCCACTTCCTGGAGGTCTTCCAGTTTGAGCCCCAGCTCGTTCAAGGCAGCGTCCCATTGGTCATACAACCCGAGGTTGATCAAGGTGTTTCCGAGGGTGCGCCCCATCAGAAATTCCATTGAGATATAGTAGACCCGCTTACTATCGTTTAGGTAATAACTCTGCTGGGTGTCAAGCCAACGGGTCGCGAGCAGGTCTCTGACCGCATACGCCAATGCCAGATACATGTCGGCTCGGGTTGCTGAAAATTTATCCTTAACCAGGGTGTGCTCCAGGTGGTGTATAAAGGCTTGTTGGAGCTCCTTGACGGTTGGGTGGTGGTGTTCCTGCATACTGATCCCTTGTCTGTCCTTCTGAACCGGTTGCCCGGTGGCTGTCTGAGTATGGTTTATGTCGGAGGTTCGTGAATAAAAATAATTCTTTATCATGATTTCTCATGAATGCCTATAGCTTTGATAGCGGTCCTGCGTGCTGCCTGGTGTCTATGCAGATTCAATGCCGGTTTCAAGGGGGTGCCGCTGCTTGCGCTAGCCGGTTGACAGTATATGGATTTTTGTATTACTGTTATCAATCCTTTTGCAGTGTTTTAGCAGGGATAATCAGTTTTAAGTGTGAGGAAAACTCTATGCGTAGCGATATGATTAAGCAAGGACTCGAACGTACTCCCCACCGGGCGCTTCTTAAGGCGACCGGTGTTCCGCAAAGCCAGATGGATCGTCCCTTTATCGGAGTTGCCACCAGCTTCACTGACCTGATTCCTGGTCATGTTGGTATGCGGGATCTCGAACGGTTCATCGAAAAAGGTATTCACAGTGGTGGTGGATATGCCCAGTTTTTCGGCATCCCTGGCGTTTGTGACGGCATTGCCATGGGGCATAAGGGGATGCATTACTCCCTGCCAACCCGTGAACTGATCGCTGACATGGTTGAGTCGGTAGCCGAAGCCCATCGTCTTGACGGTTTGGTACTCCTAACAAACTGCGATAAGATTACCCCGGGTATGTTGATGGCCGCTGCTCGCCTGAACATCCCCTGTCTGGTAGTGACCGCCGGACCAATGTTGAGTGGCCAAGGAAGAAATGGCCGTTCCTACTCCTTTGTCACCGACACCTTTGAAGCAATGGCCCGCTATAAGGCCGGTGTCATCGATGCTAAGGAGTTGCAGCAGTGTGAAGATAATGCCTGCCCTGGGATGGGATCCTGTCAGGGACTCTTTACCGCGAACACCATGGCTATTCTGACCGAGACCCTCGGTATGTCGCTACCACGCTGCGGAACGGCGCCAGCGGTTTCTGCCATGAAGCGCCGTATCGCCTTTGCCTCTGGTGAGCGTATTGTTGAACTGGTACATCAGGACCTCAAACCACGGGATATCATGACCCGTGAGGCGTTTGAGAATGCAATTCGTGTCGATCTGGCACTGGGTGGATCATCCAATACGGTATTGCACCTGCTGGCGATTGCCCGTGAGGCGGGGGTTGATTTGCCGCTTGAGACCTTTGACATTCTGGCAAAGCAGACTCCACAGCTGGCATCCATGAACCCGGCCGGTCCGCACTATATGGAAGATCTGGATGTGGCTGGTGGTGTAAGCGGGGTTTTGAAGCAATTAGGGGATAAAATTAAGGATTGTCCGACGGCGTTTGGGCTGACAACACATCAGTTGGCGGCCAGCATTGAAAATATCGATGAAGAAGTTATCCGTCCGCTCAGTAACCCGGTTAAGAAGGAAGGGGGGATTGCGGTGCTGTTTGGTTCAATTGCACCGAAAGGAGCTGTCGTTAAACAGTCCGGTGTCTCCGACAAAATGATGACCTTTACCGGTCGTGCCCGCTGCTTTAACTCAGAAGAGCAGGCGATGGCGGCCTTGATGGACGGAGTCGTGCTTTCTGGTGATGTGGTGGTTATCCGCTATGAAGGACCGAAGGGTGGTCCGGGAATGCGTGAGATGCTGGCACCGACCGCTGCTCTTATGGGGCTCGGCTTGGGAGACTCGGTTGCGTTGATTACTGACGGCCGCTTCTCTGGTGGTACCCGTGGCCCTTGTATCGGGCATATCTCTCCGGAAGCTGCCGAAGGGGGACCGATTGCCCTGATCGAGGATGGTGACACCATCGTGCTTGATATCCCGAACAGAACCTTGAATTTACAGGTTGATGAAGCAGAGCTGGAGAAGCGGCGTACTGCCTGGACTGCTCCTGAACCAAAAATCAAGACGGGTTGGTTGGCTCGTTACGCTAAAGTAGTTACCTCGGCCTATACCGGTGCGGTAACCACTGCCTAGATACACCTATTACACAAGCGGCGCTTGTGCTGCCGCTATTGAGGTATTGCTATGAAAATGAACGGTGCACGTATTCTTCTGGAGAGTCTTAAGCTTGAGGGGGTCGACTTGGTTTTCGGCTACCCTGGTGGTACGGTTATCAATATCTATGACGAGCTGATGAACGTCCGTGAGATTCGACATATTCTGCCGCGCCATGAGCAGGCCGGTACCCATGCCGCTGACGGCTACGCCCGCGCAACCGGGAAAGTCGGCGTTGCAATTGCGACTTCCGGTCCCGGCGCTACCAATACGGTTACTTCTATTGCGACCGCATACATGGATTCAATCCCGATGGTCATCGTAACCGGGCAGGTTCCAACACCGCTGATCGGTAATGATGCCTTCCAGGAAGTCGATATCATCGGGATCACCCGCCCGATTACAAAGCATAGCTTTCTGGTGCGAAATGCCAAGGATATTCCGATGATCGTTCGGAAGGCGTTTTATATCGCCAAAACCGGTCGTCCTGGTCCGGTTCTGATCGACTTGCCAAAGGATGTTCAGATTAGTCAGGCTGAGTTCAAATGGCCAGATGATGTTGATATTCGCGGCTTCAAGCCACACATGGAGGGAAACCAGCGGCAGGTGGAGAAGGCTGTTGACATGATCCTCGAGTCTCGTCGCCCGGTTCTGTATGTTGGCGGTGGAGTCATTAGCGCCGATGCTTCGAGTGAATTGACTGACCTTGCGCGGCTGTTGCAATTCCCGGTCACCATGACGC
>JBLIZM010000164.1:0-3435 GCA_048859855.1 Trichlorobacter sp. | reverse complement strand
GCACCCCGGCGTGGGTATGCATGACGAGGAGGGGGAGAAGGGACTGGTCTCCCTGGCGCGAGAGCAGCTCGGGCTTGAGCTCTATCCGGTGCACCGGCTCGACAAGGTCACCTCCGGCGTACTCTTGCTGGCCAGGGATCCCCAGAGCAATCGGCTCCTGAGCATGTCCTTTGCCGAGCGTCAGGTAGAGAAGCACTACGTGGCATTAAGTCGGGAAAAGCCGGGGAAGAAACAGGGCTGGATTAAGGGTGATATGAGCCGGGGGCGGCGCGGGACATGGTTACTGCAACGCAGCATGACTAATCCGGCCATTACCTGGTTTGAAAGTGGCTCGGTGGATGGCTCCTCATTGCGGCTGTTTCATGTCATGCCAAAGACGGGCAAGACCCATCAGATCCGCGTGGCGTTGAAAAGTATTGGTGCGCCTATCCTGGGCGATGCCAGTTATGGCGGCGAGCAGGCTGACCGGGTCTATCTGCATGCACTGGCGCTACGTTTTGTGTTTGAGGGGCGGGAGTACTGCTATCAGGCGATGCCGGAGCAGGGGGCGTTGTTCTTGTTGCCTGCCGTACAGCAGTCGCTGGTGATGACCGGCAAGAAGTGCCAGCCACAAGGGCCAGATGAGAATATAAATACCCAATAAAATCAATGAGTTATATGTTATTGATTTTATTGGGATAAATGTATCTATTTGATTTTATTGAATTATTCGTCTTGCTCTAGCATGTGCCCCAGTTTGCCGGCTTTGGTATCCAGATAGAACTCGTTATGCGGATTTCTTCCCTCTTGCAGGGGAACTCGCTCCGCAATATGTAATCCCATCTTCTCCATGGCGTTGAGCTTGCGCGGATTGTTGGTCATCAGGCGCAACTGTTTGACATTGAGCAGCCTGAGCATATCGGCACAAATGGTGTAATCGCGCTGATCGGCGGCAAAGCCGAGTGCCACATTGGCATCAACGGTATCGGCCCCCTGATCTTGCAGATGATAGGCCTGGATCTTGTTTAGCAGTCCGATGCCGCGTCCTTCCTGACGCACGTAAAGAAGTACACCGCGCTGCTCCTGGGCGATGCGCTGCATGGCCGCCTGCAACTGGAATCCACAGTCACAGCGCAAGCTGAACAGGGCGTCACCCGTCAGGCATTCGGAATGAATGCGAGCCAGAACCGGAGCATCATCGGTGACATCACCCATCACCAATGCGGCGTGATCCTTGCCATTGGCAAGCTCCTTGAATCCGACCAGAGTAAAGGTGCCCCATGGCGTGGGTAATTTGGAACTGGCTACAAGAGAAACACTGCTCATTACATTCCTCAGGGGGTGAACCCGTAGCGACAGGCAAAGCTCTTCGCCTATCGGTTTTTTATGTATAAAAAATATGACTACCGTCCCGATTTTGGCCTTAATCCGCCCTGTTTGGCAATAGGGTTTCACATCCCACCACCTATTGCCATTGCTGGATCGAATCTCCTTTATGGTAGGCAACGGCTTGATATTCCGGTTACAATTTACAGGTTAAACCAATTTTTGATGGAGTGGCTTGATGCCAACACAGCAATTTCCGGTGATTGCCATTGATGGGCCCAGCGGAGCGGGAAAAGGGACTGTTTGCCAGTTGCTGGCAGAAAAACTGGGCTGGCATCTGCTGGACTCCGGGGCTATCTACCGGGTTCTGGCGACAGCGGCCATGCGACAGCAGATCGATCTGGATGATGTCGATGCTCTGGTTGCTCAGGCCTCCAGGCTGGATGTGAAGTTCAAAAGCACACCTCTGGGGGTTAGCGTCATTCTGGATGGTGAAGAGGTGTCGTCACAATTGCGTACCGAACAGATGGGGAATGCAGCCAGTAAAATTGCCGCTTATCCACCGGTTCGGGAGGCGCTCTTGCAACGTCAGAGAGCTTTTCGGGTTGCACCAGGGCTGATTGCCGATGGTCGGGATATGGGAACTGTGGTCTTTCCTGATGCCGAGGTAAAAATATTCCTGGATGCCAGTGCCGAAGAGCGGGCCAATCGCCGCCTCAAGCAGTTGCAGGGAAAGGGGTTTGATGTTAAATTCGAACATCTTTTGCTCGAGATAAAAGAGCGTGACGAGCGCGACAGAAATCGCCCGGTTGCGCCGCTGCGTCCTGCCGAGGATGCGCTGGTAGTCGATTCAACGGCCATGGATATCCAGTCGGTAATGCAGTCTATACTTGCGCAAGTCGAGAAAAAAATTGGTCGTGTCGCCTAAGGCGGCAGGATGGCAATACGTCTGTACCAAGGATGGCATAGGCGAACAAAAACAACCCCGCTTGCGCCGGATTGCCAGGTGGATGTTATTTACTTCAAGTTAACAAACAACATGACTGAATCTTTTGCTCAACTCTTTGAAGAGTCTCTGAAACAACTCGAAACTCGTCCTGGTGCCATCGTTAAGGGTACTGTCGTTTCTATCGCAAACGGCTTTGTACTGGTTGACGCTGGTCTGAAGTCCGAATCTGCTATCCCTGTTGAACAGTTCAAGAACGCCGTTGGCGAACTGGAAATCAACGTTGGCGACAGCGTTGATGTGGCTCTGGACTCTGTAGAAGACGGTTTCGGTGAGACTCAGCTCTCCCGTGAAAAGGCCAAGCGTCACGAAGCCTGGCTGCAACTGGAAAAGGCTTACGAAGAACAGGCCACCGTTATGGGTCTGATCAACGGCAAGGTCAAGGGTGGTTTCACTGTCGAAGTGAACAGCATCCGTGCATTCCTGCCGGGTTCCCTGGTTGACGTGCGTCCGGTTCGTGATACCGCTCACCTGGAAGGCAAAGAGCTTGAGTTCAAGGTCATCAAGCTGGATCAGAAGCGCAACAACGTTGTTGTTTCTCGCCGTGCCGTTATCGAAACCGAGAACACCTCCGAGCGCGACAGCCTGCTGGCCAACCTGCAAGAAGGTCAAGAAGTTAAGGGTATCGTCAAGAACCTGACCGACTACGGTGCATTCGTGGATCTGGGCGGTGTTGACGGCCTGCTGCACATCACCGACATGGCTTGGAAGCGCGTCAAGCATCCTTCCGAAATCGTCAATGTTGGCGACGAAATCCTGGTCAAGGTTCTGAAGTTCGACCGTGAGCGTACCCGTGTGTCTCTGGGTCTGAAGCAACTGGGTGAAGATCCGTGGGTTGCTATCGCCAAGCGTTATCCGGAAGGTGCCCGTCTGTCTGGTCGCGTGACCAACCTGACCGATTACGGCTGCTTCGTTGAAATCGAAGAAGGCGTTGAAGGTCTGGTTCACGTTTCCGAAATGGATTGGACCAACAAGAACATTCATCCGTCCAAGGTTGTCAATGTTGGCGACGTAGTAGACGTGATGGTTCTGGATATCGATGAAGAGCGTCGTCGTATCTCCCTGGGTCTGAAGCAGTGCAAGGCCAATCCGTGGCAGCAGTTTGCTGAAACTCACGCCAAGGG
>JBLIZM010000163.1:0-2095 GCA_048859855.1 Trichlorobacter sp. | reverse complement strand
TACGTTCTGCCCTGGTGGCGATTATCTCTCTGCCGCTTGGCCTGTGTATCGCCTTTATCGTCATGCACTTCCAGGGACTGAACGCCAATATCATGTCGCTGGGAGGGATAGCGATTGCCGTCGGTGCGATGGTGGATGCCGCCATTGTGATGATTGAAAATGCGCACAAACGGCTTGAGGAGTGGGATCATCAGCATCCGGGTGAGCAGATTGACAATGCCACCCGCTGGAAGGTGATTACCGACGCCTCCGTGGAAGTGGGACCCGCGTTGTTCATTAGCCTGCTGATCATCACCCTGTCCTTTATTCCTATCTTTACCCTGGAAGGTCAGGAAGGACGTCTGTTTGGACCGCTGGCATTCACGAAAACGTACTCCATGGCGGGAGCGGCCGCACTGGCCATCATCGTCATTCCTATTCTGATGGGATTCTGGATCCGGGGGAAAATTCCTGCCGAGACAAGTAACCCCCTGAACCGGGTGCTGATCAAAGCGTATCATCCTTTGCTGCTGCGGGTCCTCCACTGGCCAAAAACAACCCTGCTGGTTTCGGCCTTGTCCATTTTCACCGTTATCTGGCCACTGAGTCAGGTGGGCGGTGAGTTTCTGCCGAAGATTAACGAGGGCGACCTGTTGTATATGCCGTCGACCCTGCCGGGCGTCTCTCCGGCTGAAGCTGCAGCGCTCCTGCAGACGACGGACAAGTTAATCAAAAGCGTTCCTGAAGTGGCTTCTGTATTTGGCAAGACCGGTAAAGCAGAGACCGCAACGGATTCCGCGCCGCTCGAAATGGTGGAAACCACGATCCAGCTCAAACCTGAGGATCAGTGGCGTCCCGGCATGACAATTGACAAGATTATTGATGAACTCGACAGGACAGTCCGTTTACCGGGTCTGGCAAACCTCTGGGTGCCGCCTATCCGTAACCGTATTGATATGCTCTCAACCGGGATCAAAAGCCCGATAGGTATCAAGGTGTCCGGAACGGTTCTGTCCGATATCGATGCAACGGCGCAGAGTATCGAAGCGGTCGCCAAAACCGTACCCGGCGTAGTGTCTGCTCTCGCAGAGCGACTGGAAGGCGGGCGCTACATTGATGTGGATATCAACCGGGAAAAAGCCTCCCGCTACGGAATGACTGTGGGCGACGTCCAGCTGTTCGTCTCTTCAGCAATCGGTGGGGCTATGGTGGGTGAGACGGTTGAAGGCGTGGCCCGGTACCCTATTAACATTCGCTATCCGCAGGATTACCGTAACAGTCCGCAGGCGTTGAGAGAGATGCCAATCCTGACCCCAATGAAGCAGCAAATTACGCTGGGCGATGTTGCCGATATTAAGGTCGTTTCCGGACCAACCATGCTGAAAACCGAAAATGCCCGGCCAGCCAGCTGGATTTATGTTGATGCCCGCGGCAGGGACATGGTGTCGGTGGTGAACGATATTAAGGCGGCCATCAGTGAGAAAGTGAAACTGAGACCGGGGACCAGTGTGGCATTCTCAGGACAGTTTGAATTACTCGAGCACGCCAATAAGAAATTAAAACTGATGGTACCGATGACGGTGATGATCATCTTCATCCTGTTATATCTGGCATTCCGCAGGGTTGATGAAGCCCTGTTGATCCTGATGAGCCTGCCGTTTGCTCTGGTTGGCGGGATATGGTTCCTGTACTGGCAGGGCTTCCATATGTCAGTGGCGACCGGAACCGGGTTTATCGCCCTGGCCGGGGTGGCAGCAGAGTTTGGCGTGGTCATGCTGATGTATCTGCGTCATGCCATTGAAGCGCACCCGGAATTGTCCCGTAAAGAGACGTTCACACCGGAAGGCCTTGATGAAGCCCTCTATCATGGTGCCGTACTGCGTGTCCGGCCGAAAGCCATGACCGTGGCGGTGATCATTGCGGGTCTGCTGCCAATACTCTGGGGAACCGGTGCAGGTTCAGAAGTCATGAGCCGTATCGCGGCACCCATGATTGGTGGGATGATCACGGCTCCGCTGCTGTCCCTGTTCATTATTCCTGCCGCCTACAAATTAATCTGGCTGCGCAGACATAAAAAAAGCGTGTCCTGAACCTGAAAGGGCACCCCCTGTGGGTG
>JBLIZM010000162.1:0-7376 GCA_048859855.1 Trichlorobacter sp. | reverse complement strand
CCAGCTGCTCGATACCACGACCCGTGAACTGGTTATGGATTTTGTGGTTAAGAAGGGTGGAGCGAGTATTCATATCCTGAATGCGGTTTCCCCCGCCTTTACCTGCAGTATGCCATTTGCCGCCTGGGTTGTTGAGACCTATCTGCCATCCTGACCGTTGGAGCGTGACGCTGCCAGACACTCTGATTTACCGGTCATTCCTGAATCAGATATCCCCGTTGCCATCCCCGCACCGAATTAATAACCCACAGCTCTTCACTGGTGGCAAGGTCATCAGGGTAGAGAACCTGCTCGTGTAGCACCCCTGTCTTGAGGAGTACCGATCGCATGACACCAGGAAGGAGACCAGATGCAAGGGGTGGGGTTATGTATTGTCCGTTATGCTTAACGACAATATTTGTGTAGGTCCCTTCTGTTAACTCACCTCTGGTATTGCGAATGATCACTTCGTCAGCTTCGGGATGCTGTTGGCGGATCGTGTTGTAACGCGAACGGTCGCTCAGCTTGAGGTAGAGTGACTGATCAGCAGGATCCACGGTGGTGTGTGAGAGGGTAAGCCGAATCACGGGATTGTCTGCGTCAATCTGATCTGCAGTGATGGTGAGTATTCCTTGATGATTAAGCAGTAAGCGAACCTTGTGGACTCCAGACAGCCCGGCAGCATACTCGGTTATAAGAGCTGTGGCTGCAAGCGAATCAAACGGTATCCCGAGCCGCTGGGCAGACCAGGCCATCCGTTCACTATGCTCGGTAACCCGCAGGCAGTTCCCCTGTTCGCACCGCAGTGATTCAATCAAGCCTGCATCGGGGAGGGGTGGGGCGGTAAAGCTGATTTTGGTATGGCATTCTTCACGTTCAGCACGGGGATCCGAATCCCAAGTAATACCACTGCCAACCCCCGTCGTAATCGTATCGGTTGTCTGATCGTAGACCAGTGTTCTGATTGGAACCGAAAAGATAGCTTCACCGTCTGGGGCAACCATCCCGATTGCACCACAATACACACCGCGCGGTCCGGATTCGAGTTCTGATAACATTTCCATGGTTTTACGTTTTGGCGCACCAGTGACTGAGCCGCAGGGGAACAGGGCGGTAAAGATATCGAGCAGGCTGGTGTTCTGTTTGAGTGTCGCAGAAATCGTTGAAGTCATTTGGTGAAGGGTCGGATAGGTTTCAACCTCAAATAACCGTTCAGTCCGAACGGAGCCAACCTCGGCAATCATGCTGAGATCATTGCGCAGTAAGTCAACAATCATGAGGTTTTCAGCCTGCTCCTTCGGATTCTCTGCCAATAGCTGCGCGCGCCGTTGATCATCATGTTGGTCATGCCCCCGTGCTGCGGTTCCTTTCATAGGGCGAGTGGTGATCTGTGATCCGGTGCGCTTAAAGAACAGTTCTGGTGAAGCAGATAGGATGCTAAATTGACCGGTGGTAATCAATCCGCAATAGGGGGCTTTTTGGGACCTGATAATCTGGTTGTATACTGCTTCCGGGCTGGTGATACTTGTGGCCTGGCACGGGAAGGTATAGTTTGCCTGATAACACTCTCCCTGTGCGATACGGTCCCTGATCTCCCCAACGGTTTTAAGATAGTCTGATTCGCACAGCGTCGGCTTGAGGGTCAGCCCCTCTCTTTGCGTTGTCGGGTCTGGTGTGCTTCCGGTAAGCATGTGCCGATGCCTGAAAATGGAAAACCAGACCAGTGGGAACCCCTCACGTGGAGGGAGGGTGGTGAGGGATGGGTTGAGAGCCGGTGCAGCCTCATAAGCAACAAAGCCGGCTGCAACAAGCCCCTGCTGTGTTAACTGCTCAACGGTACGCAGTGCCGGTACGACATCATTAATGGTGTCGGCGGTGATGATGGTGACCAGGTCTGAAAAGCGCCAAGAGCAGCCGGTTCCGCTGGTGTCATCAAGGCGTACGGTTGTGTCCCATACGGGGGTGACACTCATCGCCGTACTCCGATGACGAATGGCCTCGTTACGGTGGGATATGCTCGCAGTATAATACTCACACAGGTGTTATAGGGAATAGTACCGCCGGATTCAAGTCCTGATTTCCCGAGAGGATACGTACCGATGATGGTGACACCCAGCACGGATACTGCAATACACCGTCAAATCGATGGAGGCGGTTTAGTAGAATGCCGGGAAGGCTGATCCGGAATAAAAGAGACGGTATAGCAGCTGATAGCGCCATCTCTCCTTGACCCTGTGTACCACGAACGGTATATTAAAGTATTTAGCGCTGTTATAACGAATCAGTAAGGATGTAAGGCATGTCGACCGAACTGGCTAAGGGGTATGAGCCCCATGATGTTGAGAAAAAATGGTATCGCACCTGGACTGATGCAGGCTATTTCCATGCGGACCCCGTAGACGGGCGTCCAGCGTATAGTATCGTAATCCCTCCACCAAACGTGACCGGTGCCTTACATATGGGGCATGCACTCAATAATACCCTGCAGGATATTCTCTGTCGATGGAAGCGGATGGCCGGGCATAGCGTATTGTGGATGCCCGGAACGGACCATGCCGGTATTGCAACCCAAAACGTTGTTGAGCGCCAGCTTGCCGCTGCTGGTCAGGATCGCCATGACCTTGGTCGTGAGGCGTTCATTGATCGGGTCTGGCAATGGAAGGCAGAGTCCGGCGGTCAGATTATTGGGCAGCTTAAGCGCTTAGGGGCATCGTGTGACTGGGATCGTGAACGGTTTACCATGGATGCCGGGCTCTCCAAAGCGGTCCGGACTGTTTTTGTTCGTCTATATGAAGAAGGACTGATCTACCGTGATAACCGTCTGATTAACTGGTGCCCACGGTGCCATACGGCGCTATCTGATATTGAAGTTGAGCACGAAGAGGGGAAGGGGCACCTCTGGCATCTGCGCTACCCGGTTATTGGGCAGCCAGGACGGTATCTGACCGTTGCAACGACCCGTCCTGAGACCATGTTGGGTGATACCGCTGTGGCGGTCCACCCTGAAGACGAGCGCTATCAGGACCTGCATGGCGCTATGGTGATGCTCCCGTTGGTGGAGCGTCCGATTCCGGTTATTGCCGATGAATATGTTGATCGTGAGTTCGGTACCGGTGTTGTCAAAATTACTCCGGCCCACGATTTTAACGACTTCGAAGTCGGTGCTCGACACGGGCTCGAAAAAATAAATGTATTCGATCCGTCCGGCATCATCAATGAAGCTGGTGGGCGGTATCAGGGGCTTGACCGCTTTGAAGCGAGAAAGCAGATTGTTGCTGATCTCGAAGCTGCAGAGCTGCTGGAAAAAATTGATGACCATGTGTTATCAATCGGTGGCTGTTATCGCTGTAAAACTATTGTTGAACCGTATCTTTCACTCCAGTGGTATGTCAATGTTGGTCCGCTGGCCAAAGAAGCGCTCGCTGCGGTTAAGGACGGCCGAACACGCATTCTTCCTCGTCAGTGGGAGAATACCTACTATGACTGGATGGAGAACATCCGTGACTGGTGTATTTCCCGCCAAATCTGGTGGGGGCACCGTATTCCAGCCTGGTTCTGCGATGAGTGTGGTGAATTGACTGTTGCCATGGAGGACCCGGCGGTCTGTAGATCCTGTGGGAGTAGTGCGATTCATCAGGAAACCGATGTGCTGGACACCTGGTTCTCATCGGCACTCTGGCCTTTCTCAACCATGGGGTGGCCGGACAAGACGCCGGAACTTGAACGATACTACCCAACGTCATGTCTGGTGACCGGTTTTGACATCTTATTCTTCTGGGTCGCCCGCATGATGATGATGGGGCTGCATTTCATGGGAGAGGTTCCATTTAAGGATGTCTATATCCACGCATTGGTTCGTGATGCCCATGGCCAAAAGATGTCAAAGTCAAAAGGAAATGTCATCGACCCACTGACCGTCATTGATCAGCATGGTACCGATGCCTTCCGCTTTACCCTGGCGGCCTTCGCGGCTCAGGGGCGTGATATCAAGCTGTCAGAGGAGCGGATTGTTGGCTACCGCAACTTCTGTAACAAAGTCTGGAATGCTGCTCGCTTTACCCTGATGAATCTTGAGGGGTACCAGCCATCGGCTGATGGTCTCAGCACTATCACCATGACGGATGCCGACCGCTGGATTCTGCACCGTCTCAACCAGACCATTGCGGAAACGACCCGTTCACTCGAGGAATACCGTTTTAATGAAGCAGCAATGACACTGTACCAGTTTACCTGGACCACCTTGTGTGACTGGTATCTCGAGTTGTCAAAAGGGGAACTCTATAGTGAAGACCCTGAGCGTATCGCCACTGCCCGTACGGTGCTGGTAACGGTCTTTGAAACGCTTCTGCGGCTTCTGCATCCGTTTATGCCGTTCATTACCGAGGAAGTCTGGCAGGCCTTACCAAAGGTCGATGCGCCGGAATCAATCATGCTTGCTGCATTCCCGACCGTTCAGACGGGCTGGGACTTCCCTGAGGAAGCTGCTCGGATGGAACAGGTTATGGGGGTTATTTCGGCGATTCGAACCATGCGTGGGGAGATGGAGGTTCCGCCGTCACGCCAGATTACCGCATTACTATCCGCTGAGAGTCAGGAGGGTGCGGCAGTTCTTGAAGCGGCTCGTGAGCAGATTCAAAACCTTGCCAGACTCGGTGCGCTTGAAATCGGTGTGAACATCGAGAAGCCGGCTGACGCGGCGGTGCAACCGGCGGGACAGGTGCAGGTCTTTCTGCCCCTCAAAGGGTTGGTGGATGTTGCCGAGGAACTTAAACGACTGACCAAAGAAATAGCGAAGCTGGATAAAGAAGTTGAGTTGTTTAGTAAAAAATTATCAAATCCCAGCTTCGTCGATCGGGCACCCGCAGACATTGTTGAGAAAGAAAAAGCCAAGCTGGCGGAAGTCATCGCTAAAAAAGAGATTCTGGTTGCCAGCTTTGACAAGATTAACGCATTGGCATGAGTCACCCCGGGAGTCCTCCCGGGTCGCTCAGCCTGAGCCGGGGGGATTTCCATGTCTCAGAAAATAGAAGAGCTGATTCATTCGATCAAAGTGCTGCAAGAAGAACTTGAACAAGAGTTTGATACGGTCCGAGATCGTTTCAGCGATGAGTTCATTCGTCAACAGCGACGCTTCAAAGTCGGAATAGTCAGCTACCTGCTTGATACCCATCCTTTTGTTTTTCTCACTGCTCCAATAATTTACGCCTGCGTGATACCGTTTGTCCTCCTTGATCTGTTTCTTACGATGTATCAGGTAATCTGCTTTCCGATCTATGGTATTCCGAAGGTCAAGCGCCGGGAATACTTTGTCTATGACCGTGCTGACTTACCCTACTTGAACCTGATCGAAAAGATAAACTGTCTGTACTGTTCCTACGGGAATGGATTAATGGCCTACGGTCATGAAATCGCCGCTAGAACAGAGCAATACTGGTGCCCGATTAAACATGCCCGCCGGGTTAAGGCCAGTCATGGTCGGTATGGGTTGTTTTTCCCGTATGGCGACGCGGAGAGCTACCAGAAAGGGTTGGAACGTCTCCGTAGGCAGTATGGTGGCGATACCCATCGCCCCTAAGGATGCTGGTTACGGTTTTGTGACATTGATGCAACCCACTTGCAAAAAATCAACAGTAGTTTTAATAATAGGAAAAAGATTCGTACAATGGGCAGGCTGAGAGGAGCAGAGTATGTATAATAGTTCCAACAGCGTAGGTGGCAGTACGATTGCAATGGTCCTTGCCGGGGGAAAGGGTGAGCGGCTCAGTCCGTTGACCATGCGCCGCGCCAAACCGAGTGTTGCCTTTGGCGGCAAGTATAAAATTATCGATTTCGTCCTCAGTAACCTCTATAACTCCGGAATCAAACGGGTCTATATCCTTACCCAATACCGGGCCTATTCCCTGAGCAAACATATTCGTGAGTCTTGGAGTAAATGGACCGGCCTTGGCGAGTTTTTTGTGTCTATCTCGCCCGAGACCACCTCTGATAGTGAGGAGTGGTTCAAGGGGACTGCTGACGCCATCCTGCAATACCTGCGGTTCGTTGAATCCTCAGATGCGGAATATGTGGCGGTGTTTGGTGGGGATCATATCTATAAGATGGATATCAGTCAGATGATTAATTTCCATCGTATGAATCGAGCTGATATCACCATCGCTTCACTTGAGGTTCCGCAGGAGGAGGCGAGCCGATTTGGCGTCTTCTCGGTAGATGAGGACTCACGGGTCACGGACTTTGCAGAAAAGCCGGATGATCCAGAAACTATTCCTGGGCGTGAAACCTGTTTGGCATCAATGGGAAATTATATTTTCCCCACCCGCAAACTGATTGATGTGTTACTGGAAGGAAAGAAGCTCCATAACGACCTGGATTTTGGCAAACATATCATTCCGATGATGCTGGAGAAGGGTGATCGTATCTTCGCATACAATTTCAATGACAATCAGATTCCAGGAATGAAATCAGAGGAACGGGGATACTGGCGTGATGTTGGAACCCTGGATTCCTATTACGAAGCCAACATGGATCTGATTAGTGTCACCCCGCAATTGAACCTCTATAATTACAAGTGGCCAATCATGACCAACCAGGGAAACCTCCCACCTGCCAAGACGGTCTTCGATCAAGACGAGCGTAGGGGGATGAATATTGACTCGTATGTCAGTGGTGGCTGTATCACCAGTGGCGGTATTGTACGTCGCTCAATTATCGGGCCACTCTGCAAGATCAATAGCTACAGCCTGGTGGAAGACTCCATTCTGTTTGAAAATGTCAACGTCGGTCGCCACGCTAAAATCAAGCGGGCTATTATTGATAAAGGGGTCGTTATTCCTGATGGTGCAATAATCGGCTATGATCATCAAGATGATATCAGGCGCGGCTATACGGTGACAGAATCCGGTATCGTGGTGGTTCCACGGATAGATAAATAGCCCAATCTAACGGATAGAACGACCAGATACACAAACGCCCCCGACCAGTAATGGCCGGGGGCGTTTTCATTGCGATTGATATCGGTAGGGATTAGCTATCCAGGCCGAATTCAGTGTGCAGCAAGCGAACTGCCAGCTCAGTGTACTTCTCATCAACAACCACGGAGACCTTGATCTCTGAAGTTGAAATCATCTGGATGTTGATGTTGTTAGCAGCCAGTACGGTAAACATACGGGTTGCGACGCCAGCATGGCTACGCATGCCAAGACCGACGATTGACACCTTTGAGATGTTTTCGTCAGCCTGAACCTCAGAAGCCTCAATTGCTTGTGCGGTTTCGTTGGTGATGAGCAGTGCCTGTTTCAGATCAGCCTTGGTAACCGTAAAGGTAAAGTCGGTTGTTCCCTTGTGGCTGACGTTCTGAACGATCATGTCAACCGAGATAGCTGCATCAGATCGGAAGA
>JBLIZM010000161.1:0-5897 GCA_048859855.1 Trichlorobacter sp. | reverse complement strand
CGTGTGCTCTTCCGATCTCTGGAAGACGGGTGGGCACGGTACGGTTGACCTGCGTAAGTCGCTAAAGGAATCGTGTGATACTTACTATTACTCCCTGGGAGCGCGCATTGGGGTTGATGCGATTGCGTCGATGGCGAACCGATTTATGTTCGGGTCAGCACTTGGTATCGGATTGTCTGGTGAAAAGAATGGACTGGTACCAACGACGGAGTGGAAACAGAAAAAATATGGTAAGCGCTGGCTCCCTGGAGAAACGCTGCCGGTATCAATCGGGCAGGGGTACCTCTTAGCCACACCGATTCAGCTTGCTTCCATGATTTCTACGGTTGCCAATAACGGTACCATCTATCGTCCCCATTTGGTGAAGCGGATCATCACCCCCGATGGGGAGACGGTCAAGGAGTTTGCACCTGAGGTACTCAAGCAGATTGGTGTTTCACCTGATCACCTACGGATGGTTAAACAGGGACTGTTTGCGGTGGTGAACGATGCAGGCGGAACCGGTGCCAATGCCCGGCTTGGGGATGTACGGGTTGCGGGCAAGACCGGGACCTCCCAGGTTGTCCGTCTTGGAAAGGAACGCCGCAATGCGGTGTTGTACAAACATAAAGACCATGGTCTTTTTGTCGCGTTCGCTCCCTATGAACGTCCCGAGGTCGCCGTGGCAGTTGTTGTGGAGCATGGTGGTGGCGGCGGTGCCGTGGCTGCCCCGATTGCCGGACGTATCCTTCGGCAGTATTTCGATTTAAAACGGCAACCGGTTGTGAAACAGCCGAAACCGCACTTAGATGCCGGTCGTCAAGATGCACCAGAAGAACCGCTTGAAAAGCCGGCCGTGGTAAAACCTACAGAAGGAGCTGTCCAGTGATTGATCGTCGACTGATTACCAATTTTGACTGGACACTGCTTGGTCTGGTGGTCGCTATCTGTCTGGTTGGTGTCCTGAATATTTACAGCGCTTCTTTTGTCTACCAGGTTGAAGGAGCTCCCTATTATCTGAAGCAATTGAACTGGATGTTCTTCGGGGTTCTTCTCTCTCTGTTTGTTGCCAGTTTTGATTACCACATTCTCGAAGACTTTTCCTACGGGTTATATGGAGTCTTTATTGTCTTACTTCTTCTGGTACTGCTGGTTGGTAAAAAGAGTCTAGGGGCAACCCGCTGGCTTAATCTGGGGCTTTTCACCATGCAACCCTCAGAGCTCCTTAAGATTGTCATTGTCTTGGCTTTTGCCAAGTTTTACAACAACTACCATGCGGTAAATGGCTTAACCCTGAAAGACCTGATGATTCCGCTCCTGTTGTTGGGAGCTCCGGTTGCCATGATTATGAAACAGCCGGATCTTGGTACTGCCGTGCTGGTCTGTATGATTGCTTTTACCATGTCGTTGTTTATTGGGTTTCGCTGGCGTACGGTTGTGACTTTTGTGTTGGTAACGGTACCGGCAGGATGGTTGATCTGGTCAAACTACATGAAGCCGTATCAGAAAAACCGGATATTGGATTTTATTAACCCGGAGCGTTCACGTCTTGGCAGCGGATATCATATTATTCAGAGTAAGATCGCCGTTGGATCCGGTGGGTGGTTTGGTAAGGGGTTTGTGAAAGGGACTCAGTCACAGCTTCGCTTTTTGCCAGAGCAGCATACTGATTTTGCCTTTTCGGTCTTTTGTGAAGAGTGGGGTTTTGTCGGAGCCTTTGTGTTACTGGCATTGATGCTGAGCCTGATTGTCTGGGGACTTACTATTGCCCGAACCTGTAATGACCGATTTGGTGGTCTGTTGGCAGTCGGTATTACCGCTATGCTCTTTTGGCATGCCGTAATTAATATCGGAATGGTCATTGGACTGTTCCCGGTTGTCGGGGTGCCGCTTCCATTTTTCTCCTATGGTGGAACGTCAATGATTACTTCAATGATAGGTGTTGGAATATTACAGAGCATTAGTATGCGGCGCTTCATGTTTTAATGGATTTGTGTTATATATATTTTTTTACCGATATGACCGGAGTATTTCATGATCAGTTCTCTTGTACGTAAAGTGATTGGCAGTAAAAACGACCGTGAGTTAAAGCGACTGTGGGCGGTCGTTGCCAAAATAAACGCTCTTGAGCCACAGATGCAGCAGCTGTCTGATGGTGACCTTCAGGCCAAGACCGAGGAGTTCAAGCAGCGCTATCAGCGTGGCGAGACGCTTGACGCCCTGTTACCTGAAGCCTTTGCCGTCTGCCGTGAAGGGGGACGCCGGATACTCGGGATGCGCCACTTCGACGTACAGTTGATCGGCGGCATGGTTTTGCATAGTGGCAAGATCTCTGAGATGAAGACCGGTGAGGGTAAGACCTTAGTAGCAACCCTTCCAACGTACTTAAATGCGATATCGGGTCTTGGTGTGCATGTCGTTACGGTTAACGACTATCTAGCCCGTCGGGACAGTGAGTGGATGGGTAAGCTCTACCGCTTTCTCGGTCTGTCTGTTGGTGTAATTGTCCACGGACTAACCGATGAACAACGCCGTGATGAATATGCGGCTGACATTACCTACGGTACGAATAATGAGTTTGGCTTTGATTATCTGCGCGATAACATGAAGTTCTCCCTGGACGACTATGTTCAGCGTGGCTTTAACTTCGCTGTTGTTGATGAGGTCGACTCAATCCTGATTGACGAAGCGCGGACGCCACTGATTATTTCTGGTCCGACCGAAGAATCAACGGATAAGTATTATATCATTGACCGGATTATCCCTAAGCTCGAGAAGGGAGCCGTTCAGGAGGTTGAGGCCAACACTCTGTCCGGCAAGAAGAAAGTCTACTCCGGTGACTTCACGGTTGATGAAAAAGCCAGAAGCGCCTCCTTGACCGAACAGGGTGTTTTAAAGGTCGAGAAGCTCCTTGCAATCGATAACCTCTATGACCCACGGCATATTGAAACACTCCACCACGTTAACCAGGCACTCCGTGCCCATGCACTCTATCGTCGTGATGTTGAGTATGTTGTCAAAGATGGTGAAGTCCTGATTGTTGATGAGTTCACCGGACGTTTGATGCCGGGTCGTCGCTGGTCTGATGGACTGCATCAGGCAGTCGAAGCCAAAGAAGGGGTTAAGATCGAGAGTGAGAACCAGACCCTCGCGACGATTACGTTCCAGAACTTCTTCAGAATGTACAGCAAACTGTCCGGTATGACCGGAACCGCCGACACTGAGGCAGAGGAATTTCATAAAATTTATAAGCTCGACGTTGTCGTTATTCCGACCAACCGTCCGTTGTTACGTCCTGACTACCCTGATGTTATCTACAAGACGGAACGTGAGAAGTTCACGGCGGTCATCGAGGATATCAAGGAACACTATGAATCTGGCCAGCCAAGTCTGGTTGGTACCATTTCGATTGAAAAGTCAGAGGTCCTTTCGGAGCTCCTGCGCAAGCAGGGGGTACCGCATTTCGTGTTGAATGCGAAGCAGCATGAGCGCGAAGCTGAAATTGTTGCCCAGGCTGGTCGTAAGCATGCCGTAACTATCGCAACTAACATGGCTGGCCGTGGTACTGACATCCTCCTGGGTGGTAATCCAAACGGGTTGATCAAACAGTGGCAGATCGAACACCCTGAAGCGACTGAAGAGCAGGTTGCCCAGCAGCTTGAGCAGTTCAAGGAGACCTGTGCCCGTGAACATGATGAAGTGGTTGCCCTTGGTGGTCTGCATATCATCGGTACCGAGCGGCATGAATCCCGTCGAATTGACAATCAGCTGCGGGGACGTTCCGGCCGTCAAGGAGATCCGGGGTCCTCGCGTTTCTACCTGTCATTGCAGGATGACCTGCTGCGAATCTTCGGGTCTGAGCGGGTCGCTAAAATTATGGACATCCTGAAAATTCAGGAGGGTGAGGCAATCACCCACGTCATGATTAATAAGTCGATTGAAAATGCCCAGAAGAAGGTTGAGGCGCATAACTTTGAAATCCGTAAACACCTGATTGATTATGACGATGTCATGAACAAGCAGCGTGAAGTCATCTACACGCAGCGCCGTGAAATTCTTGCCGGAAGTGATATCCGGGAGAGTTTCCTTGAGATGATGGATGAGACCATTGAGGATATCATCAAGGCCTACGCCTACGAGGCGGATGCGCCGCTTGACTGGGACTGGGAGTCACTCAGTGAAGTAATTTACCGTTGTTTCTCACTCCAGATGGAGTTGACCCGTGAGATGATAGCCCGTCTCAATGCCGATGGCCTGCGTACGCTTTTAAAAGAACAGGTGACGGCACTATTTGACGAGAAGCTTGAGGAATACGGAGAGGAGCTGATTGATCATCTGATTAAGGTCGTTATGCTCCAGGCGATTGATATTCACTGGAAAGACCACCTGCTCAACATTGATCATCTCAAAGAGGGGATTGGTCTTCGCGGATATGGTCAGAAGGATCCTAAGCAGGAGTATAAGAAGGAAGCGTTCCACCTCTTCATGGATATGATCATTCGTATTCGTGAGGAAACGGTTGAGAAGGTCTTCTGGGTTCAGATTGAGAGCGAGGAAGATATTGAGGAGCTTGAGGTCGAGCAGGTGGAGCGTGGCCGTAAAATGTTCCAGAGTATCACTGATAATGATGTCCGTGATGCCGAACCGGCTCGCGCGAGCAAGCAGGCCGGGCGTAATGAACCGTGCCCCTGTGGCAGTGGTAAGAAATACAAGAAATGCTGCGGTAAATAGCGAAGGTTGTAGAGGGGCAGAGAAGCAATGACACTCAAAGGATATCGTTTTTCTGTTGTTGATGCTGCTATCAAAAAGCCGGGTGATCCTGATGTCGCGCTAGTGCTGTCTGATGAGCCGGCAATCGCGGCAGCGGTTTTCACGACCAATGCGGTTAAAGCTGCACCGGTTTTGTTATCAATGGAACGGATCCAGTCCGGTTACTGTCAGGCGCTCATTGTCAATAGTGGCAATGCTAATGCCTGTACTGGTGCAACCGGACTTTCGGATGCTCGGCTGATTAGTGATACCCTTGCCGGCTTACTGGAAATACCCAGTACGATGATTCAAGTCTGTTCAACCGGTGTTATTGGGGTCCCGCTCCCTATGGAGCGCTTCACGACAGCATTACCGGGTCTTGTCGCTGAAGTAGGAAGCGGTTCGGTTGAGCAATTGGCCGCAGCTATCATGACCACCGATACCTTTCCCAAGTGTGTGGTAAAATCTGGTGTTGCCGGTGGTGTCCCGTATACTATCGCCGGGGTGGCAAAAGGGGCAGGGATGATCATGCCGAACATGGCCACCATGCTTTCCTTCATTTTAACCGATGCGGCAGTGGCAGCGAATGCTGCGGACTCCCTCTTTAAATCATCGGTTGATCGTTCCTTTAACGCCATCACCATTGATGGTGATACCTCCACGAATGATACCTGCCTTTTTATGGCAAACGGCGCCGCTGCCAATCCGATTATTGAGGCTGGGAGTGACGATGCGGTTGTCTTTGCAGCGCTCCTTGATCAGGTGCTGATGGAGTTGGCCTGCTTAATAGTCAAGGATGGCGAAGGGGCAACCAAGTTTGTAACCATTACGGTCACTGGTGCAGCGGATGATAGTGATGCTAAGAAGGCCGCATTGGCGATCGCCAACTCTTCGCTGGTGAAGACCGCCTTTTATGGTCAGGATGCTAACTGGGGACGTATCTTTGCTGCTGTAGGATACTCGGGTGCACGGGTTGATCAGGATCGTTTATCCCTGTGCTTCGACCAGGTGTTGATGGCCAAGGATGGTGTCTTTGCCGGGGGTGATGCGGAGCAGCGGGGTACGGAGGTACTTAAGCAGCCCGCCTTTACGGTAACGGTTGATTTAGGGATTGGTTCCGGGCATGCAACCGTGTTTACCTCCGACCTGTCCCATGATTATGTCAGCAT
>JBLIZM010000160.1:0-2003 GCA_048859855.1 Trichlorobacter sp. | reverse complement strand
GCTTTACTCGCTAAAGCTCTGTAATGTACCTGTTGCATCATGCAGTAGCTAGGGTCGTCACCATTGTGGTTACGACCCTACTTCTTTTTGGAGTCGGTGATTTTGCGGGGGCTGCTGTTAAGCGTGGTGAGCCGTTGCCCGAGTTTAAAGTCATTACTCTTCAGGGGACGCCGGTTTCAAATGTCAGCCTGAAGGGGTCAGTTGTACTGATTGACTTTTGGGCGACTTGGTGCCCACCGTGCCGAGAGTCCCTTCCCTTTCTACAGTCGCTCTATACGCGATATTCCAAACAAGGGCTGACGGTTTTAGGAATGAGCGTTGATGATGGGGGAGAAAAACAGGTCCGACAATTTTTACAGCAGTCGGGTTTGCACTATCCGGTAACAATGGGAAGCGCTAATATCATGCAGCAGTTTGGTATTCGTGCGGTTCCCGTGGTCTTTCTTGTTGACCGGCATGGGGTTGTTCGTGAACAGTTCTATGGTTTCTCTCCACAAGCGGCACGTGTTATTGAACAGCAGGTTCAGCGTCTTCTTCAGGAACGATAACTCTGGAGCAGCGTACTGAGATAGCGAGTAAGTTCATCCCGAAACTCATCCCGCTTTATTGCAAGATCAATCGTCGCCTTTAAAAATCCTAGTTTGTCTCCGCAATCATGTCGTGTTCCACTGAAACAGCAGCCATAAATGGGCTCTCGATCCTTCAAAAGCCTGCGTGCATCGGTTAATTGGATTTCACCACCCCTTCCAGGGGGGAGTGACTCAAGGATGGGAAAGATTTGTGGCGTTAGGACATATCTTCCAATGATTGCCATGTTGGACGGAGCTTCTTCGGGGGCAGGCTTCTCAACCAGATCAGTAATGAGGAGCGGATCTACCGAAGGTGCTACGTTAACACAGCCATAGGATGAAATCTGTTCTATCGGGACTTCTTCAAGGGCCAGAACACTTGCTCCGGTCTGTGAGTGCAGGTGAAGTAGCTGATTAAGGCATGGATCGGGTGCGTCAATAATATCATCGCCGAGAAGTACTGCGAACGGCTCATCACCGATGAAATCGCGGGCACATAAAATAGCATGCCCTAATCCGAGTGCCTTTTTTTGGCGGACATAAAAAATGTCTACCATGTCAGCGATATCACGTACTTCTTGTAGGGTACTGTCTTTTCCCTTTTCCTCAAGGTGTAATTCTAACTCCGGTGAGCTGTCAAAGTGGTCTTCAATGGCTCGTTTAGTCCGTCCTGTGACAAAGATGATCTGCTCTATCCCTGAGGCAACCGCTTCTTCCACAACATACTGGACGAGTGGCTTGTCGATGAGGGGCAGCATTTCTTTTGGCGATGATTTAGTGGCAGGAAGAAAACGGGTACCAAGCCCTGCAACGGGAAAGATCGCCTTTCGGACTTTTTTCTGCATTACTCTACTCTCCTTTAGCGAGAAGCAGCAACTCGCTGGGCAGACTCAAGCGTGTTCTGGAGTAGCATTGCAATGGTCATGGGCCCTACGCCACCCGGTACCGGAGTTATGGCACTTGCAACGTTTACCGCTTCATCATAGGCGACGTCACCAACAAGCTTCTTTTCTCCAACACGGTTGATGCCAACATCAATAACGACGGCCCCGGGCTTAATCCAGCTTCCTTTAATCATTTCAGGTCTACCAACAGCGGCAATCACGACATCCGCAGAACGGACAACATCAGGTAGATCGGTAGTCTTTGAATGACATACGGTTACGGTTGCATTACGTGACAGGCACATAAGGGCAACCGGCTTCCCCACGATATTAGAACGTCCAACGACGACGACATGCTTACCGGTTAAGTCATAGCCAATTTCATCGAGCATTACCATGACACCGTAAGGAGTGCAGGGTTGGAATGTGGGCTGTCCAATTGCTAACCGCCCAACATTATAGGGATGAAAACCGTCGGCATCCTTATTGGGAGAAATGGCTTCAAGAACTGTTTCTGTATTGATATGGCCTAGGAGTGGCAGTTGTACCA
>JBLIZM010000159.1:0-3185 GCA_048859855.1 Trichlorobacter sp. | reverse complement strand
CGACGCTCTTCCGATCTCGTTCTTGCGGTAATGACCGGTTTTGATCGTGACCTCAAGGATAAAATCCTGGGTACCAACGCTCATATTGTGGTTACCCGAAATGGTATGCCACTTCAGGAGTATTCAGCGCTTCAGCAGAAGGTGGCTACACTCCCGGGGGTCCGGGCAACAACCCCTTTTGTGTATAATCAGGTTATGCTCTCAACGGGAGAGCGGGTTGCCGGTGTTGTAATCAGAGGGGTTGACGGGAAGTCCGATCCTACGGTGACGAAGCTGAAGAGTAGTATTGTTCGTGGTCGCTATGAATCAATGGAAAGCGGAAGTAGTACAGACCCCTTTCCTGGTATCATTGTTGGAAGTGAGCTTGCCCGCTCGCTGGGGGTTGTCGTTGGCGACCGAATTAATGTGATATCACCGACCGGTACGCTAACGCCGTTGGGTATGATGCCGCGTCTAAAGCCTTTTATTGTTGGTGGGATATTCACCACTGGTATGTTTGAGTATGACTCATCCATCGCCTATATCAGTCTCGCTCAGGCACAGCGTTTTTTTGAACTTGGTAATGCGGTTACTGGTATCCAGGTGCGGGTTGAGGATGTGTATGCAACCCCTGCGCTTGTTGCGGAAATCAATAGTCGGTATGCGCCGCAGATTGTCGCGAGGGATTGGATGCAGATGAACAGGAATATCCTGTTTGCGCTTAAGACTGAAAAAGTGGTGATGTTTATTATCCTCACGCTTATTGTATTGGTCGCAGCATTTGGTATTGCATCGACACTCTTTATGATTGTAACGGAGAAGACGAAAGATATTGCCATTCTTAAGACAATGGGCGCACCAGCCTCCTGTATTTTGAAGACATTTATGGTAGTTGGCGGGGTTATTGGCGCAATTGGGACCGGGATTGGTGTGTTGGCGGGATTACTGATTGCCCATAATCTTGAGCCGATACTCAACTTGGTGCAAATGGTAACGGGAAAGAATTTTTTTAGTAAAGATATCTATTATCTTGACCACTTTCCTTCCCAGGTTGTCATGACAGATGTGGTAAGTATCTGCGTGACAACAATGGTGATTTCATTACTTGCTGCGTTATATCCTGCGTGGCGGGCGTCGAAGCTCTTGCCGGTGGAGGCGTTGCGATATGAGTAAGAGTATCCTGACATTACAGGATATTCACAGATCGTTTCCGATGGCCGGCAGCATGGTTGACGTGCTGAAAGGTGTCTCTCTGGCTATCCCAGAGGGGAGCACTACAGCACTTGTGGGGGCATCTGGTGCCGGGAAAAGTACCCTTTTGTATGTCATGGGCGGTCTTGATCGGCCGACCAGTGGTAGTGTTGTGGTTGATGGTACGCCGATTCAGTCTTTGGGTGAGCGTGATCTTGCTCTATTTAGAAACAAGACCATTGGGTTTGTGTTCCAATTTCATCACTTGCTTCCCGAGTTCTCCGCCTTGGAGAATATTATGATGCCGGCACTTTTGGGGAGCCTGCCCGTGGAGGAAGCCACGCAACGTGCTCAGACTCTTTTACGGTCTGTTGGTCTTGAGCATCGCGGGGGACATCGTCCGGGGGAGCTTTCCGGAGGAGAGCAACAGCGTGTCGCCATAGCCCGTGCTCTTATTATGCGGCCTAAAATCCTTTTGGCAGATGAACCAACGGGAAATCTTGATGGTACCACCAGTCGAGCGGTCTATGACTTGCTGGCTTCGATACAACAGGAAACGGGGATTACCTTGATTTTGGTAACCCATAACGATCAAATTGCTGAACGAACAGGGCGTGTAGTACGACTACACGATGGGCGCATAAGCGCTGACAGCCTGGAGGTCAAGTGAATCTATCCAGAGGTACTAAAGTAGGAGCAGTGGTCGGTCTCGTGCTGGCTGCACAGCCAAGTTTTGCGGACGGTGAAAAAATTACCGAAGTAGTTGTTCGGGGGAACCGCCGGATTGAAGCATCGGCTGTACTTAATGCGGGAGCGATTAAAGTCGGTGATACTGTCCAAGTAGACCGAACCGATACTGCCGTGAAGTCCATCTATAAACTGGGACAGTTTCAGGATGTCCAGCTGATGACGGAGACGACCAGTGCCGGCGTACGGTTGGTTTACACGGTTTTAGAGAAGCCAATCGTCCGTGAACTGCTCTTCGAGGGGACGAAAGAGGTCAAGCAGGACAAGTTAATGGAGGGGATGGCGCTTCGTAAAAACAGCGTATTTTCCCAGAAAGACCTCGACCGCTCGGTAGCAAAAATACGCAAGTATTATCAGGATGAAGGGTACTATCTTGTTGAGGTTAAGCCGGTCATCGATCAGAAAACACCAATGGATTATACCATTACCTTCAATATCACCGAGGGTAAGAAGATCAGGATCAGTGATATCCGCTTTGAAGGAACACAAGCGTTCAGTGCGCGTAAGATTCGTGGCATTATGGAAACCAAAGAAGAGTGGTTTATGTCATGGCTTACGGGTGCTGGTACCTATAAGGAAGAAGTGCTGAAGAACGACGCACTTTTGATTGCCGACTTTTATCTGAATAACGGCTACATCAACGTAAAGGTTGGAGAACCGGTTATCAAGTTGTCTGATGACAAAAGTGCGCTCCTCGTTGATATCAGTATTACCGAGGGTGATCAGTTCAGGATTGGAGAGATCGGCTTTAAAGGGGAATTGCTCTACACTGAAAAAGAACTTCGTCAAAAGTTGAAGTCAATTCCTGGAGAAATATTCAGTCGGGCAAATATACGGACAGATATCGGCACCTTAACCGATATGATCGCGGACAAAGGGTATGCTTTTAACAACGTTAACCCGGTGACCAAGCCGGATCCTGCTAAAAAGACCCTTGATATCACCTTTGATTTTGACAAGGGTGACCTGGTCACCATTGAGCGGATCTATATCACCGGAAACTCAAAGACTCGTGATAAAGTTGCCCGTCGTGAAATACGTCTGATGGAAGGTGAGCTGTATAGTGCAACCGGCTTCAAGCGTAGCAAGCAGAACCTCATGAATACCGGTTACTTCGAAGAAGCCAATGTTTCTACCGTCAAAGGAAGTAGCAGCAATAAGCTGAATGTCAACGTCGACCTGAAGGAAAAACCGACCGGCGCCTTTACCATCGGTGGTGGGTATAGTTCTCTGGACGGTATGATTTTCCAAGGGTCGGTTTCCCAGTC
>JBLIZM010000158.1:0-7477 GCA_048859855.1 Trichlorobacter sp. | reverse complement strand
CTCCTGCTGTACGGAGTCGCCCGTACTCAGGATCAGGCAGTGCGCCGGCTGGTCTCCCAGTTTTTAACCCACCTCGTTGACGTCAAACTGCTGTTGGGTGGTGATGATCTGCGGGGGCTCGGGGTGCCCGCGGGTCCTGAGATGCGTCGAATTATGGATGCGCTACTCCATGCCCGGCTTGATGGTGAACTGATTACTGCCGATGATGAGCGGGAACGGGTTCGGGTTTTGTTAAGTAGTGGTGTGTAGGGATGGTGGTCGGTCGTTTTGCCCCTTCACCGACCGGGTCGCTCCACCGGGGATCACTGGTGGCGGCTGTCGGGAGCTGGTTGGCTGCTCGATCCTGTGGTGGGCGCTGGCTGGTACGGATTGATGATCTTGATTATCAACGCTGCCGCGAGGAGTATGCTGACGATATCCTGAGAACCCTTGAACAGTTCGGGCTGGTTTGGGATGGCCCGATCAGTCGCCAGTCCGAGCATCTGGAAGCCTATCAGGATGCCTTTTCGTCTTTACAGACACGTGGCTATAGTTACCCCTGTGGCTGTAGTCGCTCACAGATTGCCCAGATTGCATCAGCTCCACGGCCCGGTG
This sequence comes from Trichlorobacter sp., assembly GCA_048859855.1. GTDB lineage: Bacteria > Desulfobacterota > Desulfuromonadia > Geobacterales > Pseudopelobacteraceae > Trichlorobacter. The sequence continues at coordinate 6,883 of JBLIZM010000158.1, read as the reverse complement.
AGGAAATTCCGTATCCTGGAGTGTGCCGCTCGGGATTACCGGCCGGTCATACGGTTCGTGGTTGGCGGCTTCGCCTGGACTCGGGTGAGGGTGTTTTCCATGATTTATGGCATGGGCCGGTCACCTATGACCTGAGGCAGCTTGGGGATCCGATTATTAAGCGGGCCGAGGGGATATTCGCCTATCTACTGGCGGTGGTGATCGATGATCAGTTGACCGGGGTAACGCAAGTAGTCCGGGGGGATGACTTACTGTCGGTGACTCCTCGGCAGATGTATCTGCAAACGGTCCTTGGTATTACCCAGCCGTGCTATGGTCATTTGCCGGTGGTAACCGGTAGCCGGGGTGAAAAGCTGAGTAAACGGGATAATGTGGTGTCACTTAAGCAGTGTGGGGAGTCGCTGTCTCCATCGGCCCTACTCCAGGAGGCACTCGCGCATCTCGGGTATGTCGTGCCAATGCCCCTTTATGGTGCTCCTCCCCATGAATTACTGGAGTGGGCTTGTCGGTATGGCGCTATGCCGCGGTTGTGGTCAGTAGGCGCTGCGCCAGCAGAATCAGTTCCTGCTCAGCACTCGCATAGTCCTCTAGACTGATGGTCGCCTGGGGTTCCCAGCGTCTGACCTTATAGTATAGGCGGTCGTAGTAGCGCTCAATCAGAATTGCCGCAATTTCCGCTGGTCGCCAGGCGCTAATGGCATCATGTAACTGCTGAAATGATTCCGGTTCAAGTTTGCGCTGGATGCGCTCCAGTGCTTCCAACATCGGCTGCTGGTAGGCGGGTAAGGCATACTCCGAGGAAAGTCGCTGAATGCGGGTGGCCACGGAAACGTCACACCAGACCTTTGCTTCTGCAGCCATACGCTCATGTAATCCACCGGGTAGCGAGAGACGTCCTATGCGCCGGCTTTCACCCTCCAGGAGGACAACCCGATCAGCCGGACAGCGCCGAAAAGCGTCCCAGAGCATGGTTTCAAACCACTTTTGCGAGGGTTGTTCCCGAAGCCCTAATGCGCCGAACGCCGATCCACGGTGGCAGGCAATTCCCTCAAGATCAATAACCGAGAACTGGTCCCTGTTGACTTTGGTTAAGAGCTCCGTTTTGCCGGAGCCGGTCATGCCGTGCAGTACAATCAGCGGAGCCGGCAGGGGAAGCGTTTCAAAGTAGCTGCAGACCAGCGTTCGAAATGATTTGTAGCCACCGGCCAGCTTGACCGCTGGGATTCCCATCATCTCGAGCAGCATGGTGACCGACTCGCTCCGTAAGCCACCGCGCCAGCAGTAGACCAGAATCGGCCGACCAGCAGCCAGCTCCCGAATAGTTTCAACAATTGCGGGGAAACGGTGGCAGGCCAGGGTGAGCCCTACCGCACGGGCGTCATGGGGCCCCTGTTGCTTGTAGCAGGTGCCGACGACTACCCGGTCGGCATTCGATAAAATAGGAACGTTATACGCCCCTGGTAGATGGTCGTCAGCATATTCCAGTGGTGTTCTGGCATCGATGATACAATGGGTATCGAGCAGGGTCGGGTCAAAGCTGATGGAACGGGGCATGGGGCGGTCATCTCCGCAGGGGCAGATCGTGGGATCGTCCTTGATTTCACTATAACGCAATGATACATTTAATCATGCCTCACTATGCATTACAAGATGCTTTTCGTTTCCATACTGAGCCAGGAGGGAATCTATGACTGTAGCACGTACCGACTACCGTGAACTTGGTCTTGTCAATACCCGGGAGATGTTCCGTAAGGCAATGGCGGGTGGGTATGCCATTCCGGCATATAACTTCAACAACCTTGAACAGCTCCAGGCAATCATTCGCGGGTGTGCGGAAACGAACTCTCCGGGTAGTGGGCAGGTGTCAAAAGGTGCACGGAGCTACGCCAACGAGACCATGCTGCGCTATATGGCGATGGGGGCGGTACAGATGGCTCGTGAGATGGGTTCCCAGATTCCAATCTGCCTGCACCTTGACCATGGTGATTCTTTTGAACTATGCAAGTCCTGTGTTGATAGCGGATTTTCGTCAGTTATGATTGATGGCTCCCATCTCCCGTACGAAGAGAATGTGGAGCTGTGCAGCCGGGTTGTTGACTATGCCCACCAGTACGATGTTTCCGTTGAAGGTGAACTGGGGGTACTGGCCGGTATTGAGGATGAGGTCAGTGCTGAACATTCAACCTATACCCGGCCGGAAGAGGTTGAGGACTTTGTACGACGGACCGGTGTGGATTCTCTGGCGATCTCGATTGGTACGAGTCATGGCGCCTACAAATTCAAGGCCGGCCAACCGGTTCCGCCGCTGCGCTTTGATATTCTTGACGGCTGCGAACAGCGGATTCCGGGATTTCCGATTGTTCTGCACGGTGCGTCATCAGTCGTTCCTGCCTATGTTGATCTGATTAACCAGTATGGCGGGCAGCTGGATGGTGCGGTTGGTATTCCGGAGGAACAGCTTCGTCAGGCTGCTCGTTCAGCGGTCTGTAAGATTAATATCGATTCCGATGGCCGCTTAGCGGTAACCGCTAAGATTCGTGAATATTTTGCGAAGGATCCGAAGGAATTTGATCCGCGGAAATATCTGGGGGCCGCCCGCAGTGAGCTGGTCACCTTGATTAAGCATAAGAACGAGTCCGTACTCGGCTCTGCTGGCAAAGCGTAGCTGGTGCGTTGCGGAGAGTCGCGGTGAGAGGACGCTCTCGCAGTAGACAGTACGCCCTGATCGGCTTTTTGCTGGGGGCGTTGGCTCCGCTTGGCTGGTTGCTTATCCGTTCGCTGCTGTTCGGTCTGGGCGGTCAGCAGGGGTTTTTTGAGCAGATACTGTTCGACCTGACCCGTGATCCTGAACACCGTCTGTTGTACCTGTATATGGGCGGGGGTACCTCGCTGGTTTTCGTGTCAATCGGGTCACTGATCGGGCGTACCAGCGATGAACTGCATGTCAGGGCAGAAGAGCTCGACCGCCTGCATCGTGAAGTTGCCAGCCAGAAGGCGGTTATTGAAGACCGCTTCCGCCTGCTTGACGCCAATATCAAAAGTTTCCATCAAATCAGTAGTCGTATTCAGCGGACCCTCAACCTTGAGGAGGTACTGCTGTTGTGTGCCGAGGGATTACACGACATCCTTGGGTATGAACGGGTTAACGTTTTAATGATTGCTGACCATGACCGGCACCTGCGGTTTGTTACGGCTGCCGGCAGTGAAGCCCATGAAACCCAGGGGATGGAGCTTGCAATCGTTCCAGAAATCGGGGTTATCTACAAAAGTATCGTTGAGGGGGTGCCGTACCTCATTGACGATGTCACCCGTTTTGACGCCAGCTTCCATCTTCAGCCCCCCTATGATCGTATCGAGTGTCTGCGCTCTCGTAGTTTCATCATCTGCCCGATTAAGGTTAAGGGTGAGACGATCGGTGCTCTTGCAATCGATAATAAGCGGACCCACCGGCTGATGAACGAGTCGGATCTTGATACCATCATGTTGTTTGCCGATGAAATTGCCGGTGCCGTGACCCGCATCAAGCTTTTGACCTCAATAGACACCCTGACCAGCGAGCTTGACAGCTCCTTTGCCTTCCTGCTTTCCCATCGCCCGACCTATACCGGTCATATCGGCCTGGTGCAGCGCTCGATTGTTTCGGTGGTTGAAGGTGCCGGTAATATTGCGGTTGCAGCGGATGGTGCAGCGCACTCGGTCGAGGCAACCCGGACTGCTGTTCATCGTATTACCATGGCTGCTGATGAGGTCACCCGCAATCTCGATACCCTGACCGGGGTCGTCGTGCAGTCTGCCACCGCCATGGAGCAGATAGCCCGCAACATCACCAGTATTGAGCAGAGCGCGGCCCAGTCCCACCAGGTTTCCCGGGATGTCCAGGTGCAGACCGCCGCTGGTCGGACCGCCGTCCATGATACCATTGAAGCGCTCGCGGCGATCCAATCATCGGTTGAGGCGTCGGTTTCCGGGATTACCCGGCTGGCGGAGAAAAGCTCGCGTATTGAGCATATTTTGAACGTGATTAATGATATCGGGAAGCGGACCAACCTGTTGGCGTTGAATGCATCAATTATCGCTAATCAGGCGGGGGAGCAGGGGAAAGGGTTTGGCGTCGTAGCCGAGGAGATTCGTAACCTGTCGGTTAAGACCGGCCATTCAACCGGTGAGATAAACGGGATTGTTGAGGATATCATCCGGGAGTCCCGCTCTGCCTGCGACCTGATTGCTGCTACCAGTCAGCTGGTACTGCATGGGGTTGACCGTGGGCATACCATGGGGGCGACCTTCCAGGAAATCTACCAGCGCTCAAAGCGCTCAATGGAAATGACCCAGCAGATTGAGCAGGTCACCCAGGAACAGGGGCGTAGTGTTCAGCTGGTCGCCCGCTCCATGGAAGATATCAGTACTATGACCGCCCAGATCTTTGGGGAGGCAAAGGAGCAGGTCCGGGCCAGCCATAGTATTGCCACTGCTGTTGAAACCATCAAAGATATGCTGCAGGAAATGGTGCGTCTAACCTCTGCCCAGCTTGAGGACAGCCATAAGATCAACACGTCGGTTGATGCTATGAGTGGCATGGTTCACACCATGTTTGACAATATGGATGTCCGGAGAAGTCAGGCGGTTGATGTCCTGACAAACCTCGAATCGATGAAGAGTACGACCTGCCAGCTTTAATCAGCGTATCCAGCCTGAAAGAATCGCCGCGGCACTGGCTGTCGCAACGACAATCCAAATCAAAACTGCCAGTATCAACGGTTTCGCGCCGGTTTTTGCGATAACGGCCCGGGTGAGACCGGCACCGATCAATAAGAGTGTTACCACGAGTGACTGACGGGCTATTCCGGAGAGCAGGTTGAGTAGTGGTAACGCGGTGATCGGGAGGAAGCTGCGGGTTGCGGCTGCGGCTAAGAAGCCAATGATAAAGTAGGGGAACGGTGCTTGTGCGTCGCAGCGACGGATCAGCGCAGTGCCAAAGGCACACGGGAGAATCCAGAGGGCCCGGGCCAGTTTGACGGTGGTTCCAATGGCGAGCGCCGTTGCACCGAAAGCAGCCGTTGCGCCAACAACACTGCTGGTGTCGTGGATTGCCAGTGCTGCCCAGATGCCAAATTGCGGTTCTGTCATGCCAAGCAGGTGGCCGAGCGGTGGAAACAGTACCAGCCCGAGCGCGTTGAGGGTGAAGACGGTGGCCAGCGCCATTCCGGTTTCCTCAGGCTCTGCCTCAAGGACCGGCGCCATGGCGGCAATGGCGCTTCCTCCGCAGATGGCAGTACCAAAGGATATCAGCATGGCCAGTCGGGGAGGGGTTGCTAAGAGGCGACGAAGTGACATGCCAAGCAGCATGGTCAAGGAAATGCTGATGGCGGTATAGATAAAGGCATGGCTGCCGGTTTTGAGCACTGTGGGGAGGTCGATGCCAAAGCCGAGGCCGATGACTGATAGCTGGAGTAATCGCTTGCTCAGGCTGTTGGTAGTTTGCGAAAAAGGGTTGCCGGTAACAAGACCGAAGAGGATGCCGGCGGTGAGCGCCATCGGTGCCGTTATCCCGGGAATCGCGGCAAGAATGGCCAGTATGATGAAGACAATCCGTGCTTTTGGGTGCTGCATGCTATCGGTACCCCTTGGTGGTCATATACGCAATTATATCAGTAATCGCAAGCTAATTCCCATGAAATCGCAGCTAAAAAAACGCTGGAAAACGGCTGTGGGACTATGCTATGGTGGCACCTCGCGTGACGGGTACCGTTCTGGGCTTGATCACAAGCGCGAAACCAACACCAAATGCATACCGCCTGGATTCATCTGAACCGGGACGGACGCCTTTCCAGTGATCCCCCATGGTGTCATCTGTCGGCATACCGTCCTGTGGTATGCTTTTTTTATAGGGATGGGACTATGCAACGTCCAGTAATTACCATACCAACCCTGCAGCGGATGAAAGAGTCCGGCGAGAAAATCACGGTCATCACCGCCTATGACTATCCGTCAGCCCGGCTTTGTGATGCTGCCGGAGTGGATGTTATTCTGATTGGAGACTCCGTGGGAGTTGTGGTGGCAGGGCACGATACGACCCTGCCGGTTACCATGGATGAGATGCTGTACCATGTCCGGGCGGTTGTCCGGGCACATCCCCGGGCGCTGATTCTTGCTGATATGCCGTTTATGGCCTGCCAATCCGGTATTGAACAGGCATTGGTTAATTGCGGACGGATGCTGAAAGAGGGAGGCGCTGCCGCGGTAAAGATTGAGGGGGGCTGTGCCATGGCTCCGGTGATCCGAGCGGTAACCGCAATGGATATTCCGGTCGTGGGGCATGTCGGGCTGACACCGCAGTCAATTCATCGCATGGGTGGGTATAAGGTGCAGGGGCGCACCACGCAGGCGGATCAGATTTACGCTGATGCCTGTGCCGTGGCTGAAGCCGGTGCCTGTGCCATCGTGCTCGAGGGTATTCCGGCAACGCTTGCCCAACGGATCACCAAGTCCCTGTCAATTCCGACCATCGGAATCGGTGCCGGCCCGCACTGTGATGGACAAGTGCTGGTTCTGCACGACATCCTTGGTATCTGTGAAAAATATTCTCCAAAATTTGTAAAACGCTATGCCGATTTGTCGAGCGTCATACAAGGGGCCGTTGGTCAGTATGTCAGTGACGTCCGTTCCGGTTGTTTTCCCACCAGTGAGCATTCCTTCTCATGAAGCAGATTACGGACGTTAGGGAAATGCAGGAGTCGATGCTGGCGTTTAAACGAGCCGGTAAGACCATTGCCTTTGTCCCGACCATGGGATTCCTGCATGAGGGGCACGCGACCCTGTTGCGGGCTGCCCGTGCGGCCGGTGATATCCTTGTCCTGTCAATCTTTGTCAATCCGACCCAGTT
>JBLIZM010000157.1:0-5908 GCA_048859855.1 Trichlorobacter sp. | reverse complement strand
ATGGAGGAGCTCACTGATGACTGATACGAATTATCCTGAAAAGCTTGAGCGTTTACAGCAGGGGATGGGAATGCTTGGGGGGGCACTGCCGGCAACCATGGGCTCCTTTGGCCAGCTACACGCCTCAGCAACGGCTGATGGTGCCCTTTCTGGTAAGGTTAAGGAGCTTTTGGCATTAGGAATCGCCATTGCGGTTCGCTGTGAGGGGTGTATTACCTACCATGCGGAGGCTGCCCGCGCTGCGGGAGCTTGTCGTGAAGAGATTGTCGAGACTATCGGCGTGGCGGTGTTAATGGGTGGTGGCCCTTCAGTAGTGTACGGTACAGAAGCGTTACGCGCTTTTGATCAATTTACGGAGCTGGCCCGGTGAGGTTTTTTGCTCGTGTTCTGCTTATGGTGCTTGGGTCTGCCCTGACAATTGCTGCACCAGCCTTTGCGGATGATCAGCTCAGCCAGATAGCAGGGCGGATTCAAGTACTGAACACGGCAGTCCGCGATGGACTGATTGCAAAGGATGTTGCTCGGCGAGAACTGGCTTTCCAGCTAGCACAGCTTGATGGAGCGCTCAGCGGGCGCTTCCCAAAACCATCGAACTGGGTATTTCCGCTCAAAGGGTATGACCCCTCGCGAATCGGTCGCAGTAGCTATCATGCAAAGGGGTATGATTTCTTTCAAGGGAATCGTCATGGTGGTCACCCCTCTGAAGACCTGTTTATTCGGGAACGAAAAAGAGATGCCCTTGATCCAAGGACCGGTCAGCCGGTCACCGTCCTTTCGCTGACGGATGGGATTGTCGTTGCCTCGGATGATAGCTGGAAGCCGGGTAGCCGCTTACGGGGTGGTAACTACCTCTGGGTGTATGATCCTCATCGGCGGGGGCTGGTCTACTATGCTCATAATGATCGATTGCTGGTATCGGTAGGTGATGTTGTGCATGCCGGAACCGCGATTGCCACCGTTGGAAGGACTGGATGGAACGCCTATAAAAAACGCTCCCCCAGTCACCTGCATCTAACCTATCTTTTAGTGCATGATGGTTATCCAAAGCCGGTGAATATGTACACAGCCTTGAAGCAGAGTCGCCCGATGTGATTATGTGGTATTGCTTTAAAAACAGTATTGTAACTAATTGAAAAAATGTATGTATTATGGAGGGTGTTATGGCGGAATCCCGCGTCGGTTCATCAGTGGTAAAATGGTTATTAGGAATGATAATCGTGCTCTGTCTGGTTGCCGGTCTGTATATGGCAATCGTGCTTAACTGGAGCTTCTCCAAGGGTGAACGAATCGGCTATGTGCAGAAAGTGTCTGAACGGGGATGGGTTTGTAAGACCTTTGAAGGAGAGCTGCAGATATTGCCACTGCCCGGAGCCATTCCGGAAAAATTTTACTTTAGTGTTCGTGATCAAGGGGTCGTCGAGCAAATAAACCGGTCTCTTGGTAAGAAAGTTGCGCTTTTGTATGAACAGCACAAAGGGTTACCAGGAACCTGTCTTGGTGAGACAGAATATTTTATTGTCGGAGTTCGGGTGCTCGACTAGGGTATCTACGTTATGAGGTCGAGGATTTCAGCGAGATCCTCGACCATAACATCGCTGGCTTCGGGCCAACGTTGCCTGTCTGGCCTGCTGACATGAATTGTGGCAATCGACGCTGCTTTTCCTGCGGCGAGATCATGAATATAATCACCCACCATCACCATCTCTACTGAAGAAGCTCCCCACTGTTTTTGTAGTGCTCGTATACCGGCTGGATTAGGTTTGGGTTCTGCTTCATCTCTGCCGATAATCGCTCTCGTATCAAAATAGTCAGAAAGGCCGATAGCGTGTAGTGTTCTGCTCGCAATGGAGCGGGAGTTTCTGGTGACGATTCCCAGTCGGTCTCCTCTGGTATAGAGGGCCGTAATGAGAGCCACGGCACCGGGTGCTGCTGTGGCTGCATCGGCAAGTTCTTCTTCATGGCTATGGAGCAGGGCATAGCGTTTTTGCCGTTCATTTACGGGGAGCTGCTTCAGAAAGTCGAGGATGTCAGCATAGTCTGGTATTTGGAGAAGTCTCTTAATCAGAGAAAAATCATGAATTGGCAGCGTTAGGGTGCCATCAAGATCGAAAACCCAGTGTGTGATGGTACCCTGTATTAGGAGATGGCGTTGAGGCATCTTGGCTCCTTGGTGTGGCAGTTAAGACGTATGATGTAGCGTAGCGGTTTACGCCTCTGAATACAAGGTACAAGGCCTAACCCCAACATTCATGCAACCAAGTGCAAAGTAGCGCCCAAAATATATTCCATCTAACTGACATTACGTAACTAATGTCGCCTACCAGCCAATAGTTTTTCACCATCGTCACGCAATTTTCCATCAGGAGCAACGTGGCGGTATAGCGTCTGCCGAGTTATTCCCAATTCATTACAGAGAACTCCCACCTTGGTTTATGGCTGCCCCATCGTCGCCATTGCAAGCCGTAGTTTTGCTGCTGTCATCTTATAGAGGTCACCACAGAAAACGGAATTAATACGCCAATACATAGGGAATGGCTGGTTGCGATTGTGTTTTCTTAGTTCGTTTTTATTGACAATGTGTTGTCATTATGACAACATATTGTCAAAAGGAGCGATGCCAATGATCCATAAGAACAATACGCCCGCAGGGGCCAATTTCACCAGGCTCATCTTGGAAACGTTTCGTCTGAATGGCGCCCTCATTGCAGCTGGAGACCAGTTAGTGGCTGATCTGGGACTGACCAGTGCCCGCTGGCAGGTCCTTGGTGCTTTGCACGATAGCCCCGCAACAGTGGCGGAGATTGCACGACGGATGGGTCTTACCAGGCAGAACGTCCAGCGTATCGCCAATTGTTTGGACAAAGACGGATTTGTCATAACATCCGCCAATCCCGCCCATCTCCGTGCAAAGCTCTATTCGCTGACGCCCCATGCGAGAACCGTGATGGAGGAAGTCAGCCATCGGCAGGCGGAGTGGGCTAACCGAATTGCGGATGGAATCGATTCTACCCAATTTAACGAAGCTGTTTCATTGATGACGGTGCTCACAAAACGGCTCGAACACGATTTACCACGGAGAAGAAATTATACCGATGTCGTTTGACGCACCTGAGCCAAGCTGGACTGGCCCACACCCTCACTAAAAGCTTCAGCGGGCAAACTTCTCTTCCCTTGAGAGTTTGAAAGGAAGGAGAAGTGGCTCCGGGAGCATAACGTGAACGTGGGGAACTATCTTCGGCACGGTCTAGAAATCGTAATAATCAAAAAAGGAGAAGTCACATGGAATCTGCAATTTCGAAAGCATTAAGGCTGGAAACTGAACCGGTTGCGCTGATCTTCACGAACGAGAAACCGGAGGGGGCAGCACAATTCAAGCCGGGGACTCAGTCCTGTGTCATGTTCATGGTCGCCTCGGCTGCCCGGGGAAAGACTGCGGTCTTCGATCAGGAAACGTATGCCTGCCCCGGTGGTGGGGTCGGACTGGGCTTTGGCAACACGTATATGAAGTTTCCCGGAGGCGTTCCCGGTTTCTGCCGCTTTCTCTCCACAGGCAACGAGAACGATCCTGCCGGTAAAGCGATTAGTGAGGGGATGAAGGCCAAGGGGGCGCCTGCCGCCTTTGTCGACGACTTCCTGCACGGCGAGCGGTACAAGCAAACACCGGACTTGGCGGAACAGTTCGTAAAAGCTTTGCCGATCACTGAGATTCCGACGAAGTATGTCGCGATGAAACCGCTATCAAAGGTTGACCCTGTCAAGGATGAACCTGTTTCCGTTACCTTCCTGGTGAACCCTGATCAACTTTCGGCGCTGGTCATCTTGGCCAACTATGACCGCCCTGACACGGAAAACACTGCAGTCCCCCATGCTGCGGCCTGTCAGGTTGTCGGGATACTATCCTACAAGGAGGCACAGTCGGAGAACCCACGCTGCCTCATCGGCCTTACCGACATTTCGGCCCGCAAGTTCCTTAAAGGTCAGGGCTTCGCCGACAGGCTCAGCTTCACAATCCCCTTCCGGCGCCTGCTCCAGATGGAATCCAATGTGGAGGGTAGTTTTCTGCAGGGCAACACCTGGGCCGGCGTCCTGGAGTGACGGAAGGTTTTTCTCGCTTTCACACAACAAGGGGGGATTGAATCATGATTCTTATTACTGGAGCCAATGGGCAAACCGGTCGAGCAATAATTCGGGCATTATCATCTAAAGGAGAGGAAGTTCGGGCGTTTGTTCATAAAGCTGAACATATTCCGGAACTTAAATCTTTGGGTGTAAAGGAAGTGGTTACAGGAGACATGATGGATCAAGAGGCAATGAATGAAGCCTTCAAGGGCATTCGCGCCGCGTATCACATATGTTCCGCCGTCAATCCTGATGAAGTTCTCATAGGACAAATAGCGATAAACGCTGCCGCCCGTTCTGCCCGAATAGAACATTTCGTATACCATTCGGTGCTTCATTCCGTACTTCAGGATTTACCACATCATCAGAAAAAAAATCTGGTAGAGGAAATAGTGGTGAATTCAGGGATACCATTCACCATTATTCAACCTGCAATATTGATGCAGAATGTGCTTCAAGGTTGGAAGCTGCTTAGTGAAGAAGGTATATTTGAGCAGAGATTTTTTAAATCCATAGAAACACGCATTTGTATGGTTGACTTGGAAGATTTGGCGGAGGCTGCTTCTGTAATTCTCACCCAACCAGGTCATATGGGCGCCACTTATGAAATATGTGGTCCGGAAAATCTATCCATGGCTGATATGTTGTCAGTTTTTAATCAGAATTTTAAACGTGATATCAAGGTTCAAACACCCCCGGATGAACTATGGGCAGCACAATTGCGAAAGCATGGATCAGGGGACTATCAAATTGGCACATTGTTAACTATGTTCCATCACTATAATGAACACGGATTTCCTGGTAATCCGAATGTTTTGAGCTGGTTGCTCGGCCGAAGGCCACATGATTTTGCATCCTTTATTCGTAGAACAATGGAAAGAACTAAAATTGAAAGCAGTGATGACGTTTGACACCATCGGTCTCACGCCAGATGGGAGATTGTTATCATTCAGAGTTTTCTGACCTTCCAACAATTCGGAATAACAAAATTATTTGGGCTTTCCAGCCAATAGTTTTTCACCATCGTCACGCAATTTCCCATCGGGAGCAACGTGGCGGTATAGCGTCTGCCGAGTTATTCCCAATTCATTACAGAGAACTCCCACCTTGGTTTCTGGTTGCCCCATTGCCGCCATTGCAAGCCGTAGTTTTGCTGCTGTCATCTTATAGGGTGCCCCGCCGGACCTTCCACGGGCACGTGCTGAAGCCAGCCCAGCTTTTGTACGTTCGGATATAAGCTCTCGCTCAAACTCAGCGAGTGCGGCAAATATGCCGAATACCAACTTGCCGGCAGGGGTTGTTGTGTCGATCGAAGCCCCATGACCGGACAGAACCTTAAAGCCAATCCCCCTCTTTTCCAGATCATGAACCGTATTGACCAGGTGCCTGAGATTCCGTCCAAGCCGATCCAATTTCCAGACAACCAACGTATCGCCTTCTCGCAATGCTTTCAGTGCGGCATCCAACCCAGGCCGGGCGTCAAGTTTGCCTGATGCCCTATCGTCATAAAGATGATCGGCGGCGACACCAGCAGCGATAAGGGCATCACGCTGAAGATCTGTGGTCTGCGAGCCATCAGCCTTTGAGACCCGCATATAGCCAATGAGCATATGTGTCACCTAAACGTTCGATTGTATGACAAATCAGATTGTCATTTTCAGAAGACGACTGCACCAGTTGATTGGGCGTAATGGCTGTTGTGCAGCCAGCTCCTGACAGTTCAATATCAGAAGTGATCTGCACCAATCTCGACTATGCTCAATACTCGTGTGCACCAAAGCGAGGTGAG
>JBLIZM010000156.1:0-3370 GCA_048859855.1 Trichlorobacter sp. | reverse complement strand
TGGACCATGACTCAGTGCCTTCCAACAAACGTATTGTTTTGGTGAATTGCGATAACTCACCAGAGATGCGTAAAGAAACTGTTTGGGATGCTCTACTGAATTTGAGTGACGACCGTTTATACGGTGTTGTGGATAAGGTATTTGTAATCAGGACATCGGAGTACGATAACCAACCGGTGTTTGGTGGCATTCGTTATTCTGGAATAGGACAAATGCTTTATCCTACTAAACAAGCGGAACAGTACGACCGTGTGGGTGGGGTAAATGCTTACAGTCGTGGATGGGATATCCCTTACGGAGAGAAACTCAGACCTTCCCAGGACGCTCCGTGGGGGCTACCCGGAGATTTGAGTTATGAGTTACGTAACTCTTATCTGAATGGACTTACTGAGATTCCACCAGCTAGTGTGATTATTCCAGATATCCACCCAGTAGGTATTGATAACTGGTATATGTTCTCAGAGTTTTTCTATAAGAATGATCTAAAGAAACAGTCACGGTTAGAGCTTATGGCACGTCAGATTTTACGTAACGAACCTATAGATACGAATGAGCTTATGCGGCTCTGTAACGAATCTGTAAGTTGGGGTGCAGTAGAACGTTTCTATTATATCCCAGTATTGATGATCTTGCTAAAGGCCTCTATTGGAGCGTTCTGATGTCAACTACACCTGTGGTCAAAACTCCGGCGTGGATTATTACTAACACCTATCTCTTGGTGAATGTCAAGAATATGTATCTTATCTCTGAAGAGGAGATTGAGGTACACGGTACTTATACGACTGGTGATAGCTCTTACGATCAAGAGTTAGCTGAAGCTAGTCGGACAGTGCCTTGGAATCCTACCCAGATGGCCAATGCCTTGGCCCAGGATATTGACTTTCACCTCGTGGAACCACGCGATTCAATGCGTATCTACCGGATGGTTACTAACCTGATCAAGCATTGGGAGGATATAGTAGTTAGTGCTATAACTCCCCCACCTGTTCCAACAGAAGAGCTTCTTAAACTCAACGCGTTAGCAGAGAAGATGTTCCCTATAGCGCGTTGCTTCGAAGAGTTTGCCGATGAGTTGCAACCTCGCATTGCTCGTCTGGGTACCGGTTCTCGCTTTGGTCGTGCTATGGCTAAGAATAGTCAGGAAATACGCATCCGTGAACTGCACGAATCTGAGCATAGTTCAGATGCTGTTGAAGGTCTGGTTAAACGCGCTGTCAATCGCCGCAAGGCTTGGGATAAAGCACAGAAGGAGTAAGTATGCCAATCGATACGACATCTCTTTATCAGGATGCCATGGCGGTGGCTCAGAATGTAGCAGAGCCTATTTATTCGTATTTCACCTGTGAGATAATTATAGGGGGGTTCACCGTAACCCCCCTTAAAGTCACAAGTCTTACCAATGTCCAAGATTTTGAATCTGGTTACAGTGATGAGATTAACATCACTGTGATGATGGGTGTTGGTGATTACGACCGCTATGTTTATCCTTATCGTGACAACCTGGAAATGGTTGTTTATGATCAACCTGTGGTAGGTACGTCTGGTACACCGATAAGTTCTTTAAAGAGAACTAGCTACAAGTATCGCGCTATTCCTCATGACGTCAAGTCAAACGTCGTGGCTGCCAATGTCGATATCGCTGAAAATAAAGATGAGATCAACAAGGGTAATATCAAGGAATATACTTTCCAGTTGCTGGATAACAATATCGAGCAACTGCGTGGTAAGATGGCTGGTGCCCCTATTGCACGTAAAGTTAAAGTTGCCGAGATTATCAAAACGGTATTGGGTAAAGCTTCAGCTAGTGTTGAGGTGGACGACTCTGTTTCTATTAAAGGCATAGAGCTGGTAGAACCCAATAATACCAAACAACGTGATCACATCGTTATTCCACCCTGTAAGTTTATCGACTATATTGACGAGTTGCAAAACAGGGTTGGTATCTATAGTTCTGGAGTAGGTTTTTATCTATCAGAAAGACTCTGGTGGGTTTGGCCAATGTACGACATTACCCGCTATGAGACAGCCAAGTATCGTTTAGATATTTGTTGTTTGCCACCTAACCGTTTTCCAGGTGGTGACAAGACTTGGTTATGGACAGGCAATACCCTGGTAATGGTTTCCTCATCCCAGGCTAACTACAGTGACTTCTCAGACCGTTTGCAGATTTCCTCTGGTAATGGGTTACGTTTTGGTAAAGCCTCCACCGCGATGGAATCATGGTCTTCTAATGACAAGAATACCATGTCCGTCAAACGACAAGATAACAATAATGAGTTTGTGACTACCCAAAGGAAAACTGGAGTTAATAATCTGGTTCCTGGCTCAGTACCTTTCACAGACAATATTTATCGTGAGATGTCTAACCTGGCCTCTAAACAAGGCGCTGTTATGCAACTGGCTTGGAACTTTAGTGCTCCTAAGTTACTGAATCCCGGCCAAGCTGTAAGACTGCGTTATGTGGAAGGTAATAACGTAAGAACTCTATACGGTGTTGTTCTCAAAGCAGAACACTTCAGTTCGCTTAAGGATACCGTGATGACTTCTAACGTACATATCACCAACACTATCCTTACCTTATTCTTGGGGAGATATGAGAGTGGGAATTAGTATTCGTATTGGACGACCTTCAGAGGTTAAAGCTTTGCTGGATCTGGAGCCAGTGGCTTCACAAAACCTTTTACCTCGAAATAAGATCACCAATAACCTGATCAGGCTGGTGGCTTATGATGATGAGACCAAAGAACTGTATGGTTTCTTAGAGTGTGAGATGGGTGGTATTAACTGCAAGAATTTCTATACCAGCGTGGCTGGTGTGTTGAATATTCTGGTCATTGAGAAAGCCCGTAATTACGGTGTAGCTGAGAAACTGATTCGTAATCTGTTTACGCGAGAGGCTGTTAAGAATAGAACACTCATCCTGTTCTGTCCCCGTAAATCACCTGCTACCATAGCACTGGCTGAGAAGTGTGGGTTTAAATATTCGTCTAACGATGACAACTATAACTGTTACGTAAAGAAGATGTCCTAAAAAAACTTACACCTATATTACCCACGTGAAACCTGTTGTTGAAAAACTTAATTCGGTGGGAGGACTTCGGTTCTCCCACTTATGAACAAAATAGACAAGGAACTACTTTATGTGTAAACTTACTGTTACTTGGGCTAACGCTATCGACCGTGCCCGTATAGAGACAAATGTCGATGTGCCTGCATACGTGCGGGTAGCTTTACCTTACAACGTACCGGCGATCGGTATGCAGGTAAAGATGAACGGTGTTCTCAACTGGGCCATTATCGGCACAGATGATGAATACTGGTGTAAACTGAAAGAGTTCCTCAAGGTTAAGGAAGATACGTTGTCCACTGT
>JBLIZM010000155.1:0-4353 GCA_048859855.1 Trichlorobacter sp. | reverse complement strand
CTCGGCCCGCATGGTGAGCATGTAACGCAGCTCCTCCCTGCCATCAAGAAGGATGGTGGTGGTCTGCTCATCGATAGTACCTGCGGTGTTTGGGCGTTCGAGAATCTGTCGCTCAAACGAATCAGGGGCATTGGCCGGATTTCGCTGGCGTAAGGAAACCTGCCGAACATAGTAGGGTGAGTCTTGTGTTATCTGCTCTGCAATACGAGTTGCGACTACTTGTGGAACCAGGTTGTAGTTTTGCTCTGATGCGGATACCCCCGCCTTGGAGAGGTAGTCACGGGTCGTGATAATCTGGCGTGCGATAATCCGTGCTTTATCAACGGCG
Source organism: Trichlorobacter sp. (assembly GCA_048859855.1). GTDB lineage: Bacteria > Desulfobacterota > Desulfuromonadia > Geobacterales > Pseudopelobacteraceae > Trichlorobacter. Next base: position 4,025 of record JBLIZM010000155.1, on the reverse strand, counting down.
AGCTTCTGAATCAGACGCTTTTCATCGTGGTATGTTTTCCAACCGAGGACTCCGGCAAGGAGAAGGAACAAGCCACTAATGATAAAGGTTAGTTTTGATGTGATGCGCATGACCAGTCCCTCGCGTCGGGTATGGTTTTGGCAGGTAATCCAACAGTGATACTATTAACATGCATCGCTAGGCAAAACCAGTCAAAGTTATAGTCGTATTAGCGATTTGCTTGTGCAACAAACCCGTTTGGAGTATTTTGCTGTCACTGATTGCTATCAAAGGGATGCTATGAAACGGAACAAACTTCATAGGCGCTTGTTGCCCAATGCTACGAAGCCTCGTGTTTCAACGCTGAAGCTGATGGTGAGCACCGTTGCCGTCGTGGGACTGCTGGGGCTTTCCGGATATATTGCCTATCTGTTTGTAACCCTGCCAAAGATAGACCGTCTTCAGGACTATAAGCCACTTGTTGTTACTCAGGTGTATGGTGATGATGGAGTAATCGTTGGTGACTTCTCGTTAGAGCGGCGTATTGTGGTGCCGATTAACCAGATACCCAGGCGGTTGGTCCAGGCCTTTATTGCTGCGGAAGACTCCAGTTTTTATGCACATCGCGGTATTGATTACTTTGGTATTGTCAGGGCAACCGTTAAAAACCTTCTGGCATTTCGCAAAAAAGAAGGGGCATCAACAATCACGCAGCAGGTGACGAAAACGATGCTCCTTACCCCTGAAAAAAAGCTCTCCCGGAAAATCAAGGAAGCGATACTTGCGACACGGATGGAGGAGAAGCTTTCCAAGGACGAGATTTTATATCTTTACCTTAACCAGATTTATCTTGGTAGCGGTGCCTACGGGGTTGAAGCGGCCTCTCAAACCTATTTTGGCAAGTCAATTGGCCAGTTGAACCTTGCCGAGATGTCTATGCTGGCAGGTCTGCCTAAGGCGCCGAACGCCTATTCCCCCATCAAGCATTTCGATCGTGCAAAAGAGCGGCAGGGCTATGTCCTTGACCGGATGGTTAAGGAAGGATTTATCACCCAGGCCGAAGCAGCCAACGCACGGCAAACACAAGTTCTGGTACAGCCCAGCCGCCGGGTTATGAATGACCAAGTGGCTTATTTTCTCGAGCAGATCAAAATGTATCTTGAGGAAAAATATGGCGAGGAGATGCTCTATAAGGGCGGGCTGCGTATCTACACAACGATGAATGCCTCAATGCAGCGTGCGGCATATGATGCGGTGCGTTCAGGGCTTAAAGCAGTTGACAAGCGCCAGGGATTCCGTGGGGCACTTAAGTATCTTGGTCATGATGAGGTTGAGCCGTTTTGTTCTAAAGTCGAAGACAGTATCGAATCTTCAGCACTGAAAGTGGGCGAGATTTATAGTGGTGTAGTGACGTCAGTTGCTCCTGCGGCCGGTGTTGCTATGGTGAGGGTCGGAGACCGTACCGGTATTCTGGATGCGAAAGGGTATGCATGGGCTGGTAAGCTTCAGCTTGACAATCGCTATGGTAAGCCGGAAAAACCAGCACGCATGATTACCTTAGGGTCGGTTCTTGAGTTGCGGGTTTTGACTCCGGATCACGAAAAGGCTGGAGCTGTTTTCCAGCTTGAGCAGACCCCCGAAGTTCAAGGAGCATTGGTCTCGCTTGATCCGTCAACCGGTGCAATTAAAGCAATGGTTGGTGGATATGATTTCAGAAAGAGCCAGTTCAACCGTGCAGTCCAGTCTAGGCGAAATGCCGGATCGGCCTTTAAGCCGGTTATTTATGCAGCAGCCTTAGAAAAGGGTGTCTCGCCAACAACAATCATTGAAGACGCACCGGTTCAGTATTCTGCCGGATTCGGGCGGACGTGGTCACCTAAAAACTATGATAATACCTATCGCGGTCCCGTCTCTCTCCGGGATGCATTGACTCACTCAATTAACGTAGTGAGTGTCAAGCTCCTTGATAAGATCGGTGTTGATACTGCCGTTGATTTTGCAAAGCGGCTAGGATTCACATCAAAAATAGAGCCTAATCTGTCATTGGCCCTTGGCGCTGCGAGTGTGACCCCTCTTGAGCTCACCTCTGCTTATACGGTGTTCGCGAATAATGGCGTCTATACGAAGCCTTTTTATATTCTGAAGGTTGTGGATGGTACCGGAAAGACTCTTGAGGAGTATCAGCCGCCACCGGCGATTAGTGATCAGTTGAGTATGCCCGGTAGTCCATCTCCTGGCCCGATAGGGGTGGGGCTTGACGGTCAGGTGCTACAGCGCTATCAGGCAACGTCTCCTTATGTGGCGCATATGATTACAAACCTCATGCAGAGTGTTGTGCAAAGTGGTACTGGTTTTAGGGCAGCTGCAATTAGAAGGCCGGTTGCTGGAAAAACTGGTACAACGAACGGTATGCGTGATGCGTGGTTTGTCGGATATGTCCCCCAACTCGTGACCGGGGTATGGGTGGGGTTTGATAATCAGGCACGATCCCTTGGTGGCGGGGGTTCCGGGGGACAGGCTGCGGCCCCGATTTGGGCTGATTACATGCTTAAGGCAACAGAAGGGATGCCGGTTTCAGGCTTCCCGGATCCGGGAAGCAGAGACTAGGCCCCGCCAGGAAGATGTGGGTCTTCTTGAGCAGGAATGTGTCCTTCAATTTGTACGGGCGTTGGCGGCGCTGCCTTGGAAATTTCAACGGCAATTCCGTTTCGCTTTTTTATCGCAGTATGTACTTTTTCCCAGTCCACTTGATTCTCTACACCATACTTACGAATTATTGCTGTAGCCTCGCGTAAGAGCCCTTTACTTTTGTTGTAGATATCTGCGTGAACCTCGAGCAGAATTTTTCCCTCAGGCGTGGCTGCTATTTTTACGGGATGGTAAATAATTTCCCCAGCAGTGTTGATTTTTATCAGACTGAATAACTGTTCCATTCGGTCAGGAAAAACCCTGATACAGCCATGACTGGCATAGCTGTTTATCGACCATGGTTTCGTGGTGCTATGGATCATGATGCCTGGCAACGATGTTTTCATGGCATATTTTCCCAAGGGGTTTTGGGGGCCAGGTGGAACGGTCGTAATGATTTCCTTGCCGCTTAGGCGCATTTCTTCTTGAATAGAAGGTGGAACCGTCCAGGTCGGATCTTTGGCTTTGTTAACTATCTTAAATCGTCCGGTCGGGGTTTGCCAAATAAACTGGTCTGTTTTGACAGGGGTGCCAAGCGCAACAGATGTACTGAATGTGAGTACGCCGTCCTGGAAATAATAGAGCGTCCGGTCAGGTATGTTGATCAAAATTCCGTCTTTGAGCGGGTGAACCGGAACAATCCTGCGATTATCAAAGCGCAGGCTCTGGCCTTTGACCAGCTTCTTCTGCGTTGAGAGTCCGTTTAATTTTGCAAGATAGGTGTGATGAACACCCAGCCGTGCTGCTACAATACGGAGTGTGTCACCGCGACGTACAATATAGTTCCCTTCGGTACCGGTAATCGAGGCAGGAATACCTATGCCGGTAGTGGCGGTCACTTTATTGGCTAGTGCTGGAGGAGCGGGCGGTGCTGTTGAAGACAACGGGTCAAAAGACTGGAGCGCGTGTTCCGGAGAGGTTGGCGCACTATAGTGTGACGGTCCAGTGCCTGATGCTCCCCGAGTTTCAGTATCGGTTACCGCTCCAGCATACTGTGGGTGGAGCGGTACTAGGGCGAGCCCACCAAGTAGGGTAGCTATCGATACCCTGAGCATGTTTTTTTGTATGGCAATCATTTGTGACATGCAGGGTTGTATATAGCAAAGGGTTTGTCAATGCAAGCGGGATTCCGGCGGTTTGAAAAAAAATAACAATAAAAAATAAAAAAAGCTTGACGGTTAATTCGTGGCTGTGTATAAACGGGATTCCTTGCTGCACGAAGCAGTGCTCCAGGGAAGCAGAAACGTCGATCTTTGATAACCGAATAGCAGAAGGTGTAATGAATTGCGGGCCAAGCAATTCGGCAGTAAAATTGTATAACAATCAAAGTCAGTATTTTTTGATACAGGTTAATCAAA
>JBLIZM010000154.1:0-5825 GCA_048859855.1 Trichlorobacter sp. | reverse complement strand
ATAGGACCATGTTTCATTTCCCCAGCGGGGTATCCCTCTGCATGGATATACGAGATTTCCTTCAACTTGAGCGCACCCTCCAAAGCGATCGGGAAATTCTTGCCACGCCCAAGGTACAGAAAATCTCTGGCCTGCATATAGGTGCGGGCAATCCGCTCCGTTTCACTATCCAGCTGCAACGTCTGCTCAAGCAGTTCCGGTAATCGTTTCAAGCATGCCAGCATGCATGAGGCCTGAGACGATTCTAACGTCCCGAGCATCCGTGCCATCCGGATAGTCAGCAGATACAGCGCAGTCAGCTGTGTAACGAACGCCTTTGTTGAAGCCACACCGATCTCAGGCCCAGCATGGGTATAGATGACATGAGCTGCCTCACGCGCGATTGAGGAGTCAAGCACATTACAAATGGCAACCGTCTGCGCACCAAGTCCCTTTGCCTCTCGTAGTGCAGCCAACGTATCAGCCGTTTCACCTGACTGGGAGATAACCAGCACCAGTGTCTGGGGTGTGATAACCGGTTTGCGGTAGCGAAACTCCGAAGCAATATCAACTTCAACCGGGATACGACAATACTGTTCAATATAAAACTTACCAACCAGCGCAGCATGCCAAGACGTGCCACAGGCAACAATCACAATACGTGACAGGCTCTGCATGGATGCAACGTCGATGGTGAACCCCTCAAGGTGAACATCCGCCTGTTCCTCAAGCAATCGCCCTGCGATGGTGTCACGAACCGCACGGGGCTGCTCATGAATTTCTTTGAGCATAAAATGCTTGTAGCCACCCTTCTCCGCCATAAGCGGAGACCAGCTGATATGCTTAGGCGTCTTTTCAAGTGCCTCACCGCTGATCCGGGAAAACTGCACCGCATCACCACTAAAGACCGCCATATCACCATCATCCATGAACACCATCTCACGGGTATACGCCAATATCGCCGGAATATCAGAAGCGACAAAAAACTCCTTCTCGCCAATACCAACAACCATCGGCGACCCGACTTTGGCAGCAATCAAAATATCCGGGCAGTCTTGGCACAGGACACAGACCGCAAACGCTCCCTGGAGCTCCGACAACCCTGCCCGAACCGCAGCTTCAAAAGAGCCCGCCGTACGAAGATGCTCGTCGATCAGGTGTGCAATAACCTCGGTATCGGTTTCACTGCTGAATACCCGACCACGCTCCTGTAATTGTTTCTTTAATGCCAGATAGTTTTCAATAATGCCGTTATGCACCACCACAATTGAACCGGCATGATGGGGATGGGCATTACGCTCCGACGGGCGGCCATGGGTTGCCCAGCGGGTATGGCCAATCCCAACCCCCCCCTGCAGTGGCGCTTGCTTTAAAAGCTGCTCAAGATGAATCAGCTTTCCTTCGCTTCGGCGAACCGTGATGACGCCGCTGGCAACCGTGGCAATCCCGGCAGAATCATAACCACGATACTCCAACTTTTGGAGTCCATGAAAGATAATTGGCGTTGCTTCTTGGTGCCCGATATATCCAACAATACCGCACATAACGTTTCTCTTTTCGACTCAAGATTCCCTACCAAACCAGTAGGAGCCTACACCGAACCACACACAAATACGGCAGTTTACCTATAATAGGTAAATGTCACCCAAAAACGCTGCTATGTCAAGGCTTATATCCTTAATAATGCACGGTATTCACCCCATTTTGTTATCCCTGAACCACTGCGGTTTATCGCTATCCGCTTGAACGACTTTCTGCTTTCGTTTATGATTCAAAAAGTAGCACGCAAGGAGTTGGTATGAACATCGAACAGATGAAGTTGGTACTGAAAGAAATTATTACCAAAACCGATTTAACACCCTGTGTCGTTGGACATCGTGGTGTTGGGAAAACGGCTGGCATCATACAGGTCTGTCGAGAACTGGACTGGGGATATACCCCTCTTCGTCTTGGCCAGATGGAAGTCGGGGATCTGGTGGGCATTCCTTACCGGGAAGGAGAGATTATGCACTGGTCTCGACCATCCTGGTGGCCCTCCGATGATGCACCGGCAACACTGGTTCACTGCGACGAACTAAACCGTGCCCAACAAGAAGATACCCTGCAGGCAATCTTTCAATTTGTCGAGCCGCCAGCAGAAGGACGCCAGCGGGCACTCCATCTCCACCGCCTGCAATCCCATCACAAAGTGGTGGTCACCATTAACCCTCCTGATGGGACCTATCAAGTGGCAACCCTTGATAGGGCACTAATTGACCGGATGGTAATGCTCTACGTCGATAGTGACTATACTTGTTGGGCACAGTATGCGGCACACCGTGAACTTGACCAGGAAGTACGGGGATTCCTTGATGTAAACACGGGACTTCTCGCCCGGCAAGGGGCCCCCATTGATCTACAGGTTGAACCGACAGAGCGTGGCTGGGAAATGGTCAGCACCCTGAGAAAGCACTGTAGGTTTCCAGAAGGGCTCGCAATGGAGGTATATGCCGGAATCATCGGCAAAGAAGCAGCCATTGCATTTATGCGTTGGCTGGCAGACCGTTCTGGCCGTCCCGTTTCGGCCCAGGAAATTCTCAATGAGTGGGAATCGGTGCAAGCACGTGCGGCTGCCCAGCGTGATGATTTACAGGCCGCAACAATGCAGGGACTGTTAACCCTGCTCAACGTTGACAGTTCTCTGAGCGAGCAACAAGAAGAAGCACTGGTCAACTATATTGCCGTTCTTCCACGGGATTTACGGTTTGGCTTTATCAAGGCCCTGCTGCGCCTGCCAGAGGTCGCTCTACGCCTGACCCAGGATAAGTATGATGCTGTAATTTACGATGCGATGAAGTTGTTACATCAGGAGGCAGAGGCAGGGGCGACGGCTTGATCCAGTAGGTGCCGGATAACGGCATACCCGAGAAGAATCCCAAACTGAGCCGGCAGGTACGAAATGGTCCCCAGCGGACGCCGGGTATCAAAAGATGGTTCGTTTTCCTCGGTTGAGTTACCACTCAACACCTGACTACTTTGCTCTGGCGAAAAGACCACGGGGATATCCTGCATAACGCCATGCTGCCGAAGCGTCTTACGGATTTTACGGGCCAGTCGACAGCCATGCGCCTGAGAAAGCATTGCCACACGAACCTGCGTCGGGTCGAGCTTACCTGCGGCACCCATACTGGAAAATATCGCAACACCAGCTTCACAGCAGGCCTCAATCAAGGCTATTTTTGCAGGGACCGCATCAATAGCATCCACCACCAAATCATATGACGATAGGTTAAGGGAATCAATAGAGTCAGGCGTCACCAAGGCAACCCTGGCAACAACCTCGGTCTTGGGGCTGATTCTGCTAATCCGCTCTGCAGCGAGCTCGGCTTTAGGCGTCCCGACCGTTGTGTGGTCTGCGAGGAGCTGACGATTGATATTGCTGACACTAATATAGTCAGCATCAATCACCGTGATATGCTTCACGCCACAGCGAGCGATCATCTCAAGTGCATACCCACCAACCCCACCAACGCCGATGAGTAACACCCGTGTTTCAGCGAGTAGCGTCTGTTTTTCAGAACCGATCAATTGCGTTGTACGGCGTAGCGGCATCGTATCAGGAGTCCAGTGATTCAGGCCTGTTCCATAGAAGGGTTCCATAGATACTTGCCATCATCATCGCATGCAGTGATGTCGTATATTTCAAGTTAAACACTTCTGTTGTCATTCCAGAAATAACGATAAAGCAAAGATATGCGGCACCGACAAGAGCCATACGGCGCTTGCACGGATCACCACTACGTATCAGCGTAACCATTACAGAGAGAGGAATGAGACAGAGTCCTACTGTTGCACTAAGCCCCCATATCCCTGACCTAACCGCATTGGTGAAGAGCTCACTGTGAAAGCCACAGGACACTATGAAGTCAGACGTTTCCTTTGTTGAGAAGGCTCGAAATGAGTCCGTATACAGTACCGTTTTCATTTCAGCGTCAGCATAGCCGCTTAGCGGTCTAGCAAGTATCAAGGCGGTCGCCATGCGGTAAAAAGAAATGCGGTATCCAACCGAGGTTTCCCCGTTTACCTTACACCATGAATAACCACTGATATCATGAACAGCATCATTCACACGCGTATGAACCGTTGGCACCCAGCTATAGATCGAGGCGACAGCCACCAAAATCATCGCTGCGACCACAAAACGGATACGATTTTGAAAACGATGGCCTGAGGTTTCAACCCATCCCCACAGTAGTGCGACAAACGGCAGAGCAACCCAGCCCGTTCTGCTTCCTGATGCAACCGACAACCCAGCACCTACAAAAAAAGCGCTGATTCTCAGCAGTCGGGTAACAGGTTGCTTTTCCGACACCATCACAAGGGATACCATCGAAAGGGTACCAAGCAGTAACGCGAGACTGCCAAAGGTCAGCGGATCAACAAAATACGTGGTTACCCGCCCCCCCCATTTCATGTCTGGCCAAATCAACACTTCAAGTAACAAAATAAAAAGGGTTACAGGCAGCATCCGAACCAGATACGTGAGCGCAGGGATACGATGGCGGTAAATAACCAGAAAAACGGGGATTACAATCAAAAAACGGATAGGGCTATCGAAGTTCCGCGGGATCCATTCGAGCCGGAACAGCTGACCGATTAAAACAGCAAGCGGTAACCCCGCAAACATACCGACAAACCACCATATCACACGGGGATAGGGCGGAAGTGACTCTGTCCGCCTGGCATCTCTCACTAACATAAGCAGTGCAATAAAAACTGCCGCATATTCGCCAGCCGCAACCCACTTACGAACGGCAAGAGCCAAAACAGGATAAAGATGCAGTAGCAGCACCAGCACCCCGTCTAAGGAAAAATAACGGCTACGATCATCCTGGCACGGGGTCATGCCAACTCCTTCTTACTATGAATAAGATTGTTTTTAGTGATATGCCGCCAGAGATGCTCAAAAACCAGATCAGGTGTCAAGGTTGCGCGGCAGAGCGCATCATCGGAACAGGAAGTTTTAAAACAAGGACTACACACCATTGGAACCTGCACGATTGCGTGGCGTTCACCGCGCGGCCCACTACGCAGTCCATCACTTGAACGATACAACGAACAGGTTGGCGTACCGACAGCCGCTGCAAGATGCAGTGGCCCCGTATCCCCTCCGATTACAAGATCTACCTGTTGATACAGGGCTGCAAGAACCATAATAGGGGTACGACTAACAATCTGTACGACATCCCCCGCGGCATCCCGCGTCTGTTGAGCCATCTGGTATTCTGCGTCAGATCCACAGGTCAGCACAACCCGCACTCCAACAATCGTATTCTGTAACAACCGGATGAGTGCAACCCAGCTTTCAATATCCCAGTATTTAGTCTGCCAAGTAGTCCCTTGATGAATTGCGACAACAAAATGACCAGCCGTATCAGCTAAAAGAAGCGAAGCCTCGTGCAGCTGTTGTGCCGAAGGAAAGAGGCAGATGTTTTCAGGCGGCTTTATCGGGCGTGACGATCCGAGTGCCGCTGTTGCAAGCGCCAGGTATTGGTCACTGATATGGGACAATCCGTCAGGCATTGTAATCTGTCGACGAGTAAAGAGTGTATTGACCCGCTCTTGCAGCTGGGGATATTCAAAACCAACTTTGTCTTCCGCGCGGGCCAATGCAGTAACTATCCCGCTCTTAAGGTTCCCCTGTAAATCAATAACCATAGCATATCGCACGGTTCTGAGTTTTTTGATGACGGCACCGACCTCAGGATAGGTACCACCCTTGCCCAAAGAGCGCCTCCAGCGCTTCGTGCTAATGACCACCAAACGGGTAATCAAAGGATTGCCCGCTAACAGTTCAGCAAACGGCT
>JBLIZM010000153.1:0-4252 GCA_048859855.1 Trichlorobacter sp. | reverse complement strand
TGGTATAATTAACCTAGTGTTGTTATACTGTGATTATCATTAAAGGATCTCGTAAATGAAATCTATTACCCGTACTTTGATCGGCTCAAAGCTTCAAACTGCTTTGATGCTGGGTCTTACCCACACTTACGACCAGCACACTACGCTGAACGAGTTGTTTGAAATTCAGTCCGGGGTGCTGCCCCCTACTACCACTAACCCTAAGATGGGTTATTTGGCGGTTGGTGATGGTGGCCACTATATGGCGACCGGTTCTGACGGTGTGGCTTACCCAGCGGATCACCAGCACCGTGCTTCTGACCAAGCTTGTTTCAATCACTTACCCTGGATTCTCCGTCCAGTTGATAATGACCTCACTAAGGAAGAGCGTGATAAATACGCTTTACGTCGTGAGGAGTTGCACGGCGAAGATCGTTATTTCGCTTATTACCTCAAGCGTGTTGATCTCACCGGTGCCAATATCGAGCTGTTGCACACCGTGGTAGTAGATGGTAATGAGTCCACTGTGCCGTATAACTACACCAGTGCCAACCTCAACCCAACTCCACCCACCCTGTCTAATACAGGGGCTGTGGCTACCAGTGGTGACTATTTGACTTCTCGTGCTTTGCTGGATCTGAATATGTCAGATTCCGATGTAGCCGAGTTTGTTAACGTGGCTAAGGTCCTTTACGGTAATCCTAAGCGGGCTATCATCTCTGAGCTGGCTATTTGCTCTGGGGTAGATAAGCAAGTTACTGGAGCAGCCGCTACTGGTGCCAATATCCAAGTTAAGGAAGCCATCGGTGTTCAAGTCTGTGCTCACCTCACAGCCTGCTACACTGTTGGTTATTCTAACGCTGGTTTCGACTTCCAGCTGGACTATGGCGCTACTGAACCGATGTTGGCCTCTGACTACAGTGATACTACTGTTACGGCGTGAGTATGCTGATACTAGATCCCCGCGCAGGTGATCGATATCGGATAGCGGCCATTGACCCAGGTACACATCGCCTGGGTCTTACCTTTCTGGAGATTGATCTGTCGCAGTCAGAAAGAAAGCTTATTGTTACTGATGTTTTCACTCATCGTGGTGAGAAATTATTAGCTAACAGTAGTTGGTATATTGATCAGTACGGCGAGGCTCTAGGTATGCGTCAAGCGCACCTGGACAACCTTAAACAACAGTTTGAACTTTACCAACCCAACTGCGTTATTAGCGAAGCTCCTTATCTAGGGCGCTTACCAGCGGCTTTTAGAGCACTGGTAGAGATGATCGCTATTATTCGACAAGCCGCTTGGGAGACAGACAGAAGGCTTTTACTGGAAACGGTAGATCCTCCTACTGTTAAAAAAGCAGTAGGTACAAAGGGTAAAGATAAGGAAGATGTGCGCCGTGGTTTAGCTAGACAGGAATTCTTGTCTTGGGAATGCCCAGCTACTTTAGCAGAACTGGATGAACACTCCTGTGATGCTATTGCTGTGGGTGTATGGAAGTTTAAACAATTAATGGGTATGGCAGATAATGCAACGAGGTAAGTTCATCGTCATCGAAGGGATTGATGGTGCAGGTAAATCATCTGTAGCAACAGCGCTTTGTAACTTTTTGATCGAAAAGGTTCTAGAGGGACCTGAGTGGTTGGTAAGGTCGGCTGAACCGGGTGGTACCGACAAGGGACAAGAGATCCGTCGTTTGTTGAAAACACCTGGTGGTACTAATATCCCACCGATGGCTGAACTGCTTTTGTTTTATGCTGACCGTGCTATTACGGTTGAAGAGGTCATCAAACCAGCTCTAGAGCAAGGTAAGTGGGTGGTGTCAGATAGACACAATCTCTCTACTCTGGCCTACCAGGGAGCTGGTCGTGGTTTACGGAGCGAAACTGAAATACTTAGTCATCTGGTGTTAGACGACTTCGTTCCTGACTTCACCATTGTTTTAGATATTCCTGCTGAACTGGGTCTGGCAAGGGCTAGGCAGCGCGATGGCAAATTGGACAGAATCGAGCAAGCTGGTCTGGGTTTCTTTACTGAAGCCCGTCGACGTTTTCTCGAGGAAGCTGATAAACATCCTAAAAGAGTTGTTGTAGTGGATGCTAAACAACCGTTGGATGATGTAATAACCGAAGTTCTCCGTCAAATGTGGGAACATTGTATATCTGAATAGGAGTTCCTTTATGGAAATCATGCTTAACTTCTTCTTTGCCAATAGCAGCTGGTTGATTCCAGTGGCTATCCTGGCTGTGCTGGTCGGTTCTTTGGCTTATCTGGGATTCCGTGCTAACCGCACGGAAAGTGGTCCTGGTGGTTACTCGCGAATGTGGCAGTGGCTGGTACTCGGTGTAGTATTCTACACCTCTGCTTTGCTGATCACCCAGGTGCAGCTGCAAACTTTATTTTGGAAACTCGGTCACGTAACTATCGGTAGTTATACGGCCTACTGGGTATATCGTGTATTGTTCGGTCGCTTTGAAAGGTCTAAAGCTACGCAAGGACAGTACGTGGCACGGGCTATCGTTGTGTTGGCCTGTATTTACGCTGTAGCTAACGGATTGTAATTATGAAGAAGCTCATCCTTTGGTTGAGCTTTCTGGTTATTACCTTTTCGTTTAACTGGGCAGTAGCAGCTACACCGGCCGCTGCCCTTAAACACAGGGCTACCTTAACCAGAGAAGCTCAGTTTGTTTTTGGGTTGAATGCACCCGTGGCTATGTTTGCTGCTCAGATTGAACAGGAATCTAGTTGGCGGGAGTCTGTTACGGCTTGGGATAACGGTCGTGGCTTAGCCCAGTTTATGGATCCCACTACTGACCATATCACTAAGCTTTATCCTGAACTGGGTAAAGCTGATCCTTATAACCCTCGTTGGGCTATGAGGGCACTGGTAAGATATGACCAGTGGTTAGTGGCTCGTGTTAAGGGTAAAGACGACTGTCACCGCTGGGCAGCTGCTCTTAAAGGTTATAATGCTGGTCTAGGTTATGTGCAACAAGCTCAGCGTAAATCTACTGATCCACAGACGTGGTTTGGGGTTACCGAGTTTGTACCGACTAAGCAATCGGCTAAGAACTTTGAATACTCTCGCAAATACCCACACTGGATTCTTTTCAAAAGACAGTCCAATTACCCCGGTTGGGGTGTCAAGATGTGTAGCGGAGGTCCTGAATAATGATGGAAACTTTACTTAATCTCAGAGCCGAGGCTTTGGCTATCGTGGTTAAGCTTGTTATCTGTGCTATGTTAGTAGCCACTGGCTGGGTAGCCAGTGATTATTACTACCAGGCAGAACGGGCCAAAGCAAACCAGGCAGCTGTTGAAAAAGCAGCTAAGCTGGAAAAGGATGCCGATAGGGCTAAAGAGCAAATCACTGCTTCAGGTGATTTAGCTGTGAGGACTATCGAAGAAAACCTTGTTGTTAAGGAAAGACGCAATGAAGAACTTTACCTGGCTAATGATCGGCTTATGTCTGCTCTGCTCGGGTTGCGCGACACAGGAACCGCAGATACGGTACGTCCGTATCAGTTGTCCTTTACCACCCCTACCACCTGTCCAGTTGCAAAGCCCGCCCCCAGCTGCAAATCAGCAAGAAGAATTGCAGCAGCAGCTCCAGAGCGAGCAAGACGAGCTGATGCCGCCATCATCTATTCGCAGGCCTGCTACGAGTACACCAGTAAAGCCTTAGCCGAATATCGGCAACAGCTTATTGAGTTTAATAAGAAATATGGAGGGGGCTAACCCCTCCGCTTTATGCTCTTTTTTACATAGTACACTATTTATTGAAATAAGGAGTGTGATATGATTGACCCTGAAGAATTAGCTGTTAATAAAAGATGTTTATCACCATCTGGGATTCTTTTTGAAATACTTCATCTTGGTTCTCATGGTCAAGACTGTTCTATTGGGATGGTGGTGTATACCAATCTGGAACCAACTTACGATTACCCTATTGGTAAAATATGGGTTATATCAGAATCTCTTTTTATTAAACAATTTACACTTATCTAAAATATTTCAAATCTATATTACCGTGGTGAAGAACTACTTAAATATTCTTCGCTCTTTAATTACTCTTAACCTGGAGGTGTGTTATGTCTACTATTGCCAACGCTATTATTGGTAATGCGGTATCATCGTTGCTTAACTGGGACGATGAGGTGGTTCCAACGCCGGTGGCTGACTTTCTTGAGAATATCGAGAAAGTAGTCAGCGAGTACGCTGGCTGGGACCGGGTCTCTGCTGAGTTAACAGCTAACGTTTTGACCGTTAGTTGTGC
>JBLIZM010000152.1:0-3660 GCA_048859855.1 Trichlorobacter sp. | reverse complement strand
TTCACTACTAAACTCAAGGTACTCGCCACTAACCGGATGGATAAACCCCAGGGTTTTGGCATGAAGCGCCTGCCGTGTCAGCCCGTGAATCAACGCACGTAATGGTTGGTCCTTAAGCGTGGCAAGCCGTCCTCCGTGCAGGTAAAGCGGGTCGCCAAGTAGTGGCATACCATTCTCGCTCAGATGTACCCGAATCTGGTGTGTTCTGCCGGTCTCGAGTCGTAACTGGACCAGCGAAACGGGCCCATACCGAGCGAGTACGCGCCAATTCGTTGCGGCCTGCTTTCCTTTTTTCGCGCTACCACTCATCCTGAGGCGATCGCTTGGGTGCCGCCCGATAATACCTTGTATTTTTCCGGTATCCTGTGCCGGGCTGCCATAAATCAACGCCTGATAGATACGCTTAACCGTATGCTCCTCAAACTGCTTGGCCAGCACACGGTGCGCCATGTCGTTCTTGGCAACAACCAGCACACCAGAAGTCCCCTTGTCCAGACGATGCACAATACCGGGGCGAATCTCTCCGCCGATTCCGGACAGATCCTCACAATGATGGAGCAACGCATTGACCAAGGTTCCACTGGCAATACCGGCCCCGGGATGGACACTCATTCCAGGGGGCTTATCAATTACCAGCAGGTCCGTGTCTTCATAAAGCACAACCAGTGGAATCGCTTCGGCAACCGGAATTGCCGGCGTCGGGGGAGGGACACGAACGGTCACACAGTCTCCCTGCTGCACCCGGTATGACGCTTTAAGGCTGCCCTGCTGAGACCGGACATCCCCCTGCTCAATCAACCGCTGCAGCATAGAGCGGCTACCAACCGAAGGAAGCAGTTCGGTCAAGACAACGTCAAGACGCTGCCCGTCATGATCCCTTGGTACGACAACCGTATATTCACTATATTCCTGAGACTCCATGAGCCCTTGTTCTCCATGTACATCTACGTGGCTGGTGAGAGAGATTGTATCTGAGAACCATCTCCTCACACCCTTATTGACAACACTTTCCTTGAGTTGTATATCGGAAACTACACAAAACATCAAAAAAATCATGTGGCAGCAGAGCTATCCGCGACTCCATGACCAGACTGACAGGGGAGAACACCTGTGACTGACATTAAGGCCCAAATTAAAGAATTCCGCATCGGAGACAAGGTCCGCTTTCAGCGGCAGCAACGGCGCCTTACCCTACAGGACCTGTCTGACCTGACAGGACTCTCAAAGCCACTATTATCACAGATAGAAAACGAGCAGGTCGTACCACCGCTTGCAACGCTGCTACGCATAGCCCGCGGGCTCAAAGTCACCATCCACTACTTTTTCGAAGAAGAAGACAATAGCCAAAAGCTGATGATAACCCACTCCGATGCAATCCCTCCCGGACTCCAGCGCGTCAGTAGTGGCGACCAGCGGCCATATACCTATCACTCTCTCGCCCAGGGATTACGACATAAGCATATGGAACCGTTCCTGATTGAAATCGATAATACCACCTGGCATGACAGCCTGCTGTTCAGCCACGAAGGGGAGGAAGAGTTCCTGTATGTCCTAGACGGTGAGGTGGAACTTCACTATGGCGACGGACGCTACTCCCTCAAACAGGGAGATAGCGCCTATTATGATTCAGGAATTCACCACGGGCTCGTCGCAACCGGATTATCTCAGGCACGGGTGGTTGCCGTACTCTACTCAACCTAGCAACACGCTCTATTCGTGATAGCCGAGCACCACTAGGACACAGCTGTGATCAGCAATACAGGTGACCCCAGCCTCGTTACAACGTGCGATAGCACGATCACTTTCAGCACCAGGCTGCATCCAGATATGCCGGATCCCCCGGGCAATCGCCGCTTCAACCACCGCCTCGGTAACAGCCGGTGGTGTGATGATAGAAATACTCTGCACTGAATCAGGCAGGTCGCTTACCGACGATACACAGCGAATTCCCTCTATCGATTCAGACTTCGGGTTAACCGGTATAACCGAATACCCGTTCATTTGATAACAACGAACCACTTTGTTACCATATTTATTACGATCTCCTGAGGCACCAACAACACCAAATGCGGCTGACGTCATGAACGCCTTAATGTCATCTGTCATACTCTCCCCCAAAACTCAGACTTGCACCGGCGTGACTCTTGCCGTATGCTGTAACCATGTCAATACTATCAGCAATTGAGAAAAAAATATACCAAGGCGAGCGTTTAAGTACTGACGACGCACGCGCACTCTATCACTCTGATGACCTTCTGGGAATTGGCAGGCTCGCGGCCTATGCCAATAAGCAAAAAAATGGTGATCGCGTCTATTTCAATGTTAATCGGCACATTAACCCCACTAACGTGTGCGTCAATCAATGTGCTTTTTGCGCATTCTCACGAACAGCAGATGCCGAGGATGCCTACACCCTCACCCAGAGTGAAATGGTCGCCCGGGCCGAGGCTGCAGCAGCTGAAGGGGCTACTGAAGTACATCTTGTGGGGGGGCTGCACCCAGATCTTCCGTTCCACTTTTATACAGATCTGTTAAGAGAAATCAGTGCCGCAGTGCCTACGCTCCATATTAAGGCGTTCACGGCTGTTGAAATCGATTATTTCGCCTCCATTAGCGGACTCTCTATTGAAGCGGTCTTGCAGCAGCTGATTGAAGCGGGGCTGGGATCCATGCCGGGGGGTGGCGCTGAAATCCTTGGTGATACCGTACGACGGATTATCTGCCCGGAAAAGATCCCGGGAGACCAGTGGCTCGCAATACATGAAATCGCACACCGCCTCGGGCTCAAGACTAACGCAACCATGCTCTATGGCCATGTAGAGTCAGTAGATGACCGGATTGAGCATATGCAGCTACTCCGTGAATTACAAGACCGAACCAGCGGGTTTCAAGTCTTCATTCCCCTGGCGTGGCAACCAGAAAATTCCCCTTTAAAGCTTGATACAAAAGGGACTAGTGGTCTTGATGACCTCAAGACCCTGGCCATAGCCCGGTTGTTTCTCGATAACTTTACCCATCTCAAGGCGTACTGGGTCATGCTCGGAGAAAAAATTGCCCAGGTTTCCCTTTCCTTCGGGGTCAACGATCTCGATGGGACTGTTGTGGAAGAGCAGATTGGGCACCAGGCAGGAGCCGCCTCTCCACAAAGCCTCAGCATCACGAAGATAGTAAATCTGATACGGGTGGCCGGTAAAATCCCGGTGGAACGTGATACACTGTACAACCCGATTCGGGAGTTCTCCGATGGAGAAGCCCTGTAGCCTGATAATCCGACCATCATACCAGCTCTTTAATACCAGCATTCAAACCCTGTCAGCGTCATTCCAGCGATACTGCCAGACCAGCAGCAGCCCCCTGCCGACAGGGGGGCTCATCATTACCCCGGAAATCCGTTATCAGTCTGAGCTCTATATACCGATATCCATCTTTGGAAAAGCGCTTCAGCGAATACTGACTCTTTCCTGCCCACACTATTACGGCTCTGCGCTCCACACCATCACCCCAAGCTGGGCTGATTGGTGCAGCCATCCATCAATACAAGCGTTGGGGTGCGGCTGTGATCCCGGTCGTTTTCTCCACAATCTCCTTACTGATTACGAATTACTCACCCGCTTTGTTTTTTCAAATGGGCTTCCCTATCACCATAACGGAAGAGGGTTT
>JBLIZM010000151.1:0-3016 GCA_048859855.1 Trichlorobacter sp. | reverse complement strand
GTTGATTATAGCAATTGATGAGGTAATGCAACACGAGCCTAGTCTAAGAAAAGGGCTCTATGTACATGAACTAACTCACTACGATCAGTTCGCTAGTGGGCGACTAAGAATTGATAGTAAAACAGGGCAAGTCTACTGGTTAGGTGAACCCTATATTAACCACACGGAAATGTCTAAAGCCACTATCGAAGAATACCTTCAATGGCCATGGGAAATCGAAGCATATGAAGCCCAAGGGAGAGTGTTATGAATCTACAGTTCTTTAAACCGGCACATACGCTGCCGGATGAGTTCGTCGAGCATGTCAAGCAGCAGTTTGCGCAGCCTGACTTCACAACCAATACCATGTTAGTATTGACTAATATTGCCCGCCGGATGTTCCATCTTCAAGGGTGTACGAATGTTGAAGACTTCTCAAACCTTAATATTCTTCTGGATGAAACCAGGACGATGATTAGTCTGCCTAATCTGGTTACATCAGAGATGTTGAAGGTAATAGAGAATACAGTGGCGATGGCAATATATTTGCCTATGTCGTTGATCCTTCAGCCGCGCGATGATCTCGACCCTTACCCGAAAGAGTATTTTGAGATGACTATTGAGGGGTTGGAGCTGCTCCTCAATGACGAGTGGCGTGAAAAGATTATCGCTCGTTATAAGGCTGCCTTGGAGGAAGCTGAGGAGTAATGGATTAATAAAAGGGGCTACGGTCCCTTTTATTTTTTGTTAATTTGGCCTCGATCTTATGGACAAGCTTAGAGAGGCTTATTATGATTATTGTTAGTAAACCAGTCACTGAACTGTACGAATCTATTATCAGACCCGCTATTAGTGACGTTATTAACAACGTCATTGACAACATGGGGATGAGACATAACACGATGGTCACTTTTAATGGTGACTCCCCTCAACCTTTAATTTTTGGAAGTAATATTGACGAGACTCAGGAAACTGATGCTACCCGTTGGAATACTTCTGAACGTATCTTTGTTTCTTATCGTGAAGAAACACCGGACGGCACTATTCTTACTACACCAGTGAAGATGGGTAATAACCGTGCGGTATTTCACGATGTGCCGTTAGGTATTGCTATTAAACCAGTCTACTATCATACTGAGATTATCCTCACTTTTAGTATCCGTGCCCGAGATCGTCAAACCGCCGACCGGTGGCGTACCAGTGTGATGAATAAAGCCTCGCAAAACGTCGTAGAACGCTTGCACGAAATTAACTACCACTATCCCCTTAGTAAGGAATATCTTTACATCCTAGGTAGGTTGTGGGAGCTTAGAGAAAATGTAGCTGGCTATGGCGAGACCTTTCAAGACTGGTTACGTAACAACTTCAATCCTGACGTAGGTTTGATTACCCAACAGAACGGTGAAAACGGTTTGATGGTTGTCCGTGAACGCCAGGTTGGTATTCTAGGCTGGTATGATTTTGATGTGCCGCCTGTTCCCGAGAAAGGTTCAGATGGCGCTACGTGGACAGCTGAGTTTGATTATCATTTTTGTTTTGATAAGCCTAACTCCCTGGTTATGCAGTATCCACTGATGGTTCATAATCAGATTATACCAGAAGAGTGTCGCGATGATACACCCACTTACACTCTGGACAATTTGCCACTGGCCCCCAGCTTTAGTCGCGCTTATTTCGATGAAATCTGTAGCATGACTAACCGGGCACCGAAGATGATCGCCGGTATCCGTGTTCCAGAGTACGATAGCTGGTATCCTAGTCAAGTACCACGTGCCACAACAACATGTGCTAACTTCCTTTTACAGGCCGACCCAGATAATCTCCACGATGTAATCAACTTAACTAATCTAGGTGACGTGGCCATTCATCCGAAGATATTAGAATGGATGAAGAAGCACCCTAATTGGTTATCTTCACCTAACCATAGCCCATTCCTTATTACCCTGTATAAGGGTTATGATCAGATTGCTGGGGAGAAACTGAGTATCGATAAAGACCTGAACGTTACCTATACGGACGGGTTTGATCTCAGGGCTATGTATCACTTACGATTGGCTATTGTCAATGATCTTTCCATTCTGGATAAGAAGACTATTGACACGATCAGACAGGATGGTGAGTTGTTTCTTCAGATTATCCAAGCCTTGGAACCATCTATTTTGGTAGAAGGGTTAGGACCTAAGCTTATTGGTAACTATGTTCCTAAGCTTGAGTTTTATCGTGTTCTCGGTTTAATAACCTCTACCCACCAGATGTATAAGTCCGATATTGAAGTAAGACGGTTACACGTCGGCAACTTCTTTATCTCTATCAGAAAAGGACTCCCAAATGCCCATAGCTAATACCAAGCCAGTAACTAAGCCACAGACTCCAGAAGAGATTATCGAGTCAGTGAAGCCAGATACTCCGGCCCCTCAGTTACACACCAAACCCTATCTGGGGGTGACAGCAGATTCACAGTACCAACCTATCCAAAAGTTTGCTCTCTACGCCGAGGGTATGCGCTGGCAGGTTGATTACTATCGCCAGATTCTTGGTAAGGACTCAGAACCAGCAGCTTTTCAATATGCTCGTGAAGGGGTCTATCAACAGTACCAGAGAATCAGAAACTTTATTCTCAAGGTATCTGATGGTTTCTCCTTCTCTTACGACATGGAAAAAGGTGAACACACCTCTACTGGTTCAGCCATTGTAATACCTACGTTCAAACCTAACTACGGTGATTTGTTTGTTGCACCTGTTGGCGATGGTCGTTTGGCTTATATCAACGTTAAGACAGTTGAGCAGTCTACCCCTTTCAGAGATTCAGTATATCGAATCGAATATGAAGTCATGGGTTATGTTACTGATGACATTTCCCGTAAGCTGAAAGAAAAGACCGTTATCACCAGTGTCTTTGTAGAGGACTTCCTCCGTACTGGGCAAAACCCAATGGTCGTGGAAAGTGCTTTTGATGATCTCCGTAGTATGGAGAAGATGGAGAAAACTCTGGTCAGTCGTTATCTGAAAGACTTTTATTCAGACAGTTTCCAGACGT
>JBLIZM010000150.1:0-17332 GCA_048859855.1 Trichlorobacter sp. | reverse complement strand
GGGCAACCAGTATACGAGTAACAACATCAGAGGGTGAACCGACTTGTAAGCCGACATTGTCCCAATCCTCTGCTAAGGAGAATGGATACTTTTTATTAATGATTCCAAGTATATCCGAAATAAGTATGGGTGCCATGTCCTATAAAGTAAAAGAGTGCATTCTATTTGAAGAATGCACTCTTTTACCGTTGCCTTATATGTAGTGTTAGTGCCACTGACCGCATTCGGTCCATCCTTGTCGGAAAATTGGTGGGCCCACCAGGATTCGAACCTGGGACCAACCGGTTATGAGCCGGTGGCTCTAGCCAACTGAGCTATAGGCCCGCGCAAGGAAAATATAGTACCTAGCGATTTAGCACTCTGTCAAGTTAATACGTACTAGGCACGGCTAATGAAGCGCGCCTCACGGGTATCTACTTTTACCGTACATCCGTTCTCTAGATAGGGGGGAACTTTAATTTTGAGTCCCGTTTCAAGTATGGCATCTTTGGTCTCAGCAGTAGCAGTTGCATTCTTGATAACCGGCGCAGTATCCACGACCGTTAGCTCAACGACGAGTGGAAGCTCAGCAAGAACCAGACGTCCCTGATACAGGCCAAGGGTTACTTCTGTCCCTTCAAGCAGGTATGGAGCAATTAACGAGAACGAAACACTGTCCATCTCAAACTGTTCATAGGTCTCCAAATCCATGAAACAGCCACTATCTCCAGTCCCGTACAAATATTGCCCCTTATGGCGTTCGTAGTCAGCTTCACGGACTTTATCCCCTGAGCGGAAGGTTTTTTCGAGAACCTGCTGGGTGATGAGATTACGATACTTTGTTTTAACCATAGTATTGGCGCCGCGTGCTGAGGGGGATTGAAATGCGACATCTAGAAGTAGGCAGGGGGCTGCATCGAGTTCAAGGACAAGACCTTTCTTGAAGTCGGATGTTGTGAGCATGGCGGTTCTCCGTATCAGTCTGTAGCTACGTGAAATGAACAAAAGCGCCCACCGAAATGTCGTTTCCGGTGGGCGTAGGTTGAGCAGGTAATAGGTTAGAGTGAGGCTTTTTTCAAGAGTGCCGCAGCAATCGGGTGATTGTTGTTTTCAGCATACATTACCGCACTATTACCGCATTTGGTACGCACACTTGCATCAGCGCCACCATCAAGCAGAGCCTGTATCGTTAGGTTGCAACCATATATCGCAGCGAGCATAAGGGGGGTGTGCCCTTCGGTATCCCGAGAGTTTACGTCAGCATTATTTTCAACCAGAAGCTTTACAGCTGCGGTTTGGCCATTAGCTGCAGCGTAGTGTAGTGCTGTTTTACCTTTGTCACTAGAGGCGGTAATGTCAGCGCCGCGTTGCAGTAGGTCTGTCATAAGATCCATTTGACCGGTTTTTGCTGCATCCATGAGTTGGGTGTGGCCGTTTTTCCCTTTAGCATTCACACTGTCCATTGATGATACCTCCCTTTCGGTGCCGAGCTGTGATGTATAAACGGGATTCATCTAGCGTGTTGTAATGTAACACAACACATAGGTGCTTGACAAATACAACAAGCGATTACTGGAGCCAGCGTGCAACATCTTTGGCATGATACGTAATGATAAGATCTGCTCCGGCGCGTTTGAATGAGGTCATTGTTTCAAGAACAACCCGCTCTTCATCAATCCAGCCATTTCGCGCTGCAGCTTTAATCATGCTGTATTCACCAGAGACGTTGTAGACCGCAAGCGGTTGATTGAAGGTATTCCGCAAATCTCTGACAACGTCGAGATAGGGAAGGCCGGGCTTAACCATGAGAATATCAGCACCTTCAGATGAGTCAGCAGCAGCTTCAAGGAGCGCCTCGCGTCTGTTTGCAGGGTCCATCTGATAGGATCTGCGGTCGCCAAACTGCGGAGTTGATTCAGCCGCATCCCTAAAGGGGCCGTAGTATCCAGATGCATATTTAACCGCATAGCTCATGATGGGTAGATTTTTAAAGCCATTAGCATCAAGGGCAGCCCGAATAGCTTGAACTCTGCCGTCCATCATGTCAGAGGGGGCAACCATGTCCGCACCAGCCTGAGCATGAGATACAGCCTCTCGCGCCAACAGTTCAACCGTTGCATCATTGTCAACATCACCATCCTTAATGATGCCGCAATGGCCATGATCTGTGTATTCACACATACAAACGTCGGTGATTACAGCAAGTTCAGGAACATTTTGTTTTATGGCACGAATGGTTTCCTGAATAATTCCATGGTCAGCATAGGCGTCACTACCGCATGCGTCTTTTGTTTCCGGGATACCAAAAAGGATCACAGCAGGGATTCCCAGTTGCTGAACTTCCCGTGCCTCTTCAACGATGTGCTCTATTGATTGCTGAAAAATACCCGGCATTGAAACGACTTCTTTTTTGATGCCAGTGCCAAATGCGGAGAACATTGGATAGATCAGGTCAGAAACCCTGACCTCTGTTTCCCGTACCATTGACCTGAACAGCTCGTTCCCCCGTAGTCTTCGGGCTCTGAACGGGGTTACCGTCATAATGCAGACCTCCTCATATGCTTCAGAGAGATGTTTTAGTGTCTAAATCCAGCCGTCTCCACCATCGTAATGTAAGTCAGCTGCTGCTGATCCACCACGTGCCTTGAAGCGCGCATCATTAGCATACTGCTTTAGTTTACGTGTTGCATCACCTTGCAGTGATGAAAGCTTCCGCCTGGTTTCAGTCCCTGCGGACGGAGCAAGTAGTAATGCGGTTACAGCACCAAGCAGTACGCCGGATGCCAATGCCAGGACGGATGTCGTAATTGCATTTTCACTAGAACGGGACATAGTTGATTCTCCTTCATCCAGATGTTAACTACAGGCAGTA
The DNA here is from genome assembly GCA_048859855.1 of Trichlorobacter sp. Taxonomy (GTDB): domain Bacteria; phylum Desulfobacterota; class Desulfuromonadia; order Geobacterales; family Pseudopelobacteraceae; genus Trichlorobacter. Next base: position 14,481 of record JBLIZM010000150.1, on the reverse strand, counting down.
CTCTCAATAGAACAGTTATGTATCACAGCTTACTGCTGAAAAAAACAACTATTACGAATCAGACGACCGGGAATCAGACCGGAGAGCGCTCTTGACCAAACTGAAGAGCTATCGGTATAGTGTTATGAAAAATGGAGTGAATATCACACTAATACCTACATAAGGTGTCCTTACATGTCAGATACAAACTATACAAAACCCGATGTTCCGGGGTGCATTCAGGTCTATACGGGTAACGGCAAAGGTAAAACAACGGCTGCACTAGGATTGACTATGCGGGCGCTTGGAAGAGGTAAGCGGGTATGTTTTTTCCAGTTTATCAAGGGGAGTGGCCCGTTTGGAGAGCAGTTGTTGGCTAAAGAGTTGGGACCGCAACTTACTATGATACAAACAGGCAAGCCTGGCTGGGTCAACTTAAAGGATATTACGGAAGATCGGAGAGTTGCACAGGAATCGTTGGAAATGGCAAAAAAAGAACTTCTTTCTGGTGAGTATGATCTGTTTGTCTGTGATGAAATCAATGGCGCAGTTGCATTTGGTCTTATTGATGTTGACCAGGTGCTTGCCCTGATGCATGACAAACCCGCACATACAGAGCTTATACTCACCGGTCGTAATGCAGCACAAGAGGTACTGGATGCAGCGGACCTCGTTACGGAAATGCGAGAGATAAAGCATTACTATAATAGTGGTGTACCTGCACGAATTGGCATTGAAATGTAATATGGCTTCGGTGCTTGCACAAAGCCACGTTCACGTATACAATTATTATTATACAAACGTTTGAAAGGAGCGGTCATGACTCCGGTTTCAATTGCGGCACTTGTTGTTGCTGGTTTTTTCGCACTTCTTGTTTTGGTGTTAATTCCTGCAATATCAAGCATTCGCCAGGCTGCTCAATCGGTATCGCTACTGACAGAGTTTATTACTCGGGAGCTTAAGCCAACCGTTAAGGAGCTTAATGGAGTACTGGTCGAGCTGAAAACTATCACTACCGGTATTGCGCAGCAGACCGATGATGTTAAAAAACTTATGGGTGCGCTTGGTGAGACCGGTACCCATGTGTCTACGATTAATAGGGCGCTTGGACTGGTTAGTGGCGTTATTGGACAGGCTGGCGCCGTGGCAACTGGTGCTAAGGTCGCCGGCACGTATTTTTTTGAAAACTATCTTAAGCGAAAAATGAAAGGGGTTTGAGTTATGTCACAGGAAGACAACGGAGTTTCTGCAAGCACAGTACTGGTATCTTTCTTGGCTGGTGCGGCACTTGGTGCTGGCCTGGCACTTCTGTACTCTCCCAAAAGTGGTCGTGAGCTGCGTGAGCAGTTTGGGGATATTGCAGACGATGCCGTAGATAAAATCAAGGAATATACACGTGAAGCACAGGATAAAATTCGGACGGCCCTCGAAGAAGGGAAAGAAACGGTTCTGGAGAAGAAATCAATCCTAGCTTCAGCACTTGAGGCCGGTAAGGACGCGTTAATGAAAGAGCGTGAACGTCTCAACCCGTAAGACACACACTATACGGTATTGCATAAAAAGAAGAGCGGGAGTCCCCGCTCTTCTTTTTAGTATCGCAGGCTAGTTTGACATATAGCAATAAGCTGACTATAATGCGCGAACTTTTTAGTGGTTTTGGAGAATATGAAACAGGCGCTGCTCACCATAGCTTTTATACTTATCGGGATACTCCCTGCAGCGGCAGAAGATCTTTCTGCTATGGTTGCTCGTGAGCTGTCTGATGGTACCTATGAAGGGATATCATCAGCACGAATGCAGCGACCATCGACAAAGGGAGAGCATGACCCGTCGATACGTTTCATGGAGTCATCGCTTCAGCGCCAGCCTAGTGCGCCGATTGCCTCGATAACACTCGCCACACACGACTCCCTTCCGTTAACGCTCAATGATGATGTTGCCTATTTCATACACTTTTTCCAAACACGTGGCAAAGAAACCTACACGCGCTGGCTGGCAAGCTCAACTCGCTACTTGCCGGTGATGAAAGATATTCTCAGGCGCGAAGGCCTGCCGGAAACCTTAGTTTACGTGGCCATGATTGAAAGTGGATTCAAGCTGCATGCCCGCTCTGTTGCCAATGCCGTAGGACCATGGCAATTCATGGCAGGTACTGGTCAGCGTTATGCTTTACGGATAGATCAATGGGTGGATGAGCGACGAGACCCTGTCAAGGCCACCATGGCCGCGGCAATGTACTTCAAGGATTTGTATGCGCTGTTCAACCAAGATTGGTATCTCGCGGCCGCTGGATATAATGCCGGTGAAAACAAAATCTTGCGTGCGATTGATCGCTATGACAGCATGGATTTTTGGGAATTGTGTAAGGGGGACTACCTTAAGCAGGAAACGAAACAGTATGTTCCGAAGCTGCTTGCTGCAGCAATCATTGCCCAAAATCCCGAAAAATATGGTTTTACTAAGACCATAATACTCCCGGTTACCGAATATGATACCGCGCTCCTAACATCACAGACAGATTTGGGGTTGGTTGCACGTCTCACAGGAACATCACTACAGACTATTCGTGAGCTGAACCCTTCACTGCTTCAGAACAGTACCCCGCCAGACTATCGTGATTTTATGCTAAAGATTCCAAAAGGGACTAAGGAGGACTTCGAGCGGGGGATTGCCGGAGTTCCACCTGAAGAAAGATACAAGATTACCGCTCGGGCTGAGCGGCCTGTGGCACGGTCTAAAAAGGTTGCTTCTCCTCAGGCAGGGCATCCTGCGGAGACGGTTGAGCACCCTAAAGGAGTTCCTGCAGCGGCTGAAGTTTTGGTGCCAGAGGAAAAACAGGTGCTGACCAAGCTGCCCGATACGATGGTGTCCAAGTTGTATTATACTGTTCGCCGTGGCGACACCGTCACTGCGATTGCACGTCGCTTTAAGGTCCCTGCAGCAATGATTGAGGCTTGGAATAATATCAAAAGTACCGTGTTAGTGCCGGGTCATCAATTGGTTGTCGCACGTTATGAAACAAAAGAGAGTATCCATTAAATAGCGTTTTAAGGAAGTAAGAGGCTTAACAGCATGTATTCAATTGCGATTTGTGCCGGTTTGGGTGTTATTACTGCGTTACTCTGTTCGCTGGGATTTGGTCTTAGTGTTTGGACAGGGGCGATGCTTGGGATGGTAGTGTTTGTTGCTTCGTTCTTTTTTCTGTCACGCTACATTGGTAATAAGCTGATGGCCATTCTCGAACAGGCTGGCCGTGACTTGCAGGGGCAGCGTTTTGAAAAAGCAATTCGTGAGATGAAAGACGCTTTGAAATACGGCCCGTGGCAGCTTTATGTCTCAGATCAGATTCATTCACAGATCGGGATGGCCTACTATGTCAAACGTGAGTTTGCGGCAGCCTTTCCATACCTTGAAAAATCATTTTTCAAAAACTGGGCTGCAATGGCCATGCTGGCAATCAGCTATATGAAGCGTCAGAAGCGTGAAAAAATGGAGGCTACATTCGATAAGGCCGTTCAGTGGAATGGTAAAGAGCCGCTGCTGTGGAACCTATATGCATATTGTCTTGCTGAAGAGTGTGGCGATAAGGCAAAGGCGTTGGCTGTTTTTGAAAAAGGTTTGAAGAAGCTTCCCGGGGATACCACGATTCTGGAAAATATGGAGTTGGTGGCAGCAGGTAAGAAAATGAAAATGCGTTCTTTTGGTGATCAGTGGTATCAGTTTCATCTTGAGAGCCTAGGGCAACTTCAGAAGCACCAGATGGCAACAATGGGAGGGCGCTCTCAGAAACGAACCGTTGTTCGACGCTGAGTGGTGCTCTGTATGATATGTTCACTAGAAAAGGCCGTGCGGTTAACCGCACGGCCTTTTCTAGTAGTTGAGGTGATGCTGTACCGGACTACAGAATGCCGGTACTGTCCTTAACAATTATGCTGGCATTTTGTTTGAGCTCTTTCATCCATGTATTGAACCGTTCATCTTGTTTTTGCTTATGGAGAAGCTCCCTGATTTCTGCAGCAACCGTATTGAACGGTTTGTAGCGATTAGAAACCCGCTCCTCAAGCTTTACAATGTGGAGCCCTGAAGGGGTTGATACGAGCTCTCCAACCTCACCTGGCTTTAAAGAAATAAGTGCTTTTTCAAGATCAGCCATCATATCGCCACGCTTGAAGGTTCCTAGGTCTCCACCATCTTTTTTAGCGGCAGGGTCTTCTGAGTACTGGACGGCAAGTTTGGCAAAATCTTTGCCTTGGCGTGCTTCATAGAGAATTTTCAACGCTTTGTCCATGGCTGCCTGAATCTGAGCAGCTGGAGCTTTCTCATCAATTTTTACGAATATGTGGCGAGCCCGAAATAGTTCGTCTTCAGCGTAATTTTGACGATGACTGTCATAGTATTGCTGAGCTTCACGATCAGAAACATAGACCTTTGAACGGACTTCCATCCCAATCAGTCTCAGTCGTTCTAGTTGCTCTCTAATCTGGGTTTCATACTGAACAATAGTAAAACCTTGTGATTTCAGAGCCGCCTCAAGCTGGATCTGTGTCATATTACCATTTTGTCGCTTTACGTCATCGATTGCCTGGCGAATCTCTTCTTCACCAATCTTGATTCCAAGCTCTTTTACCTTCTGTTCGGTAAGCATTTTCTCAATTAACCGGTCACGAACCGTTAAGCGGAGTTCATGACGAGCCTTGTCAGTCACAACCCCTTTGCGCTGGGCATCGTTGATAACCGGTTGTGCTTCACGAAGCACTTCCTTAAAGGTAATAACATCGTCATTAACAATAGCGGCAATACCATTAATATGGGTTGCCGGTACCGCAACTTTCTCCTGACTGGATACGTTTGCTTTTGGGGTAGCACTGGGAGTTACGGGTATTGTTGCGGCTTCTTTTTTGGGCTGGGCTGTGCTACAGCCAGCAAGAGCCAGTACTGCGACGATACATGCAAAACGCGTAATCATGAAAGCCTCGCTTTTAGCGGATAGATACTATGCTATTACTTCTGTGGAGCAGTCTTGTCAGCCGCAGGAGCATCATTTATCTGGATTTTAGCACCTTTTCGCAGGTCTTCCTTTAGCTTCATAAAGACCTGTTGCTGTTTTTGCGGCATGATACTGGACTTAATCTGATCCTTAACTTCTTCAAATGGTCTCGTACCAGCCGGGCGCTTTCCTGTCAGCTTGATAACATGAAAGCCAAACTGGCTTTTGATAATGCCAGAGGTTTGCCCTTCCTTAAGGCCAAAGGCAGCTTTCTCGAAGACCGGTACCATATTCCCTTTGCCAAACCAGCCAAGATCTCCCCCTTTCGCTGCTGAGGCATCTAGGGATTTGCTTTTAGCCAGCTCTTCAAATTTCTCACCCTTTTTCAGAGCTTCAAGAACCGCTTGTGCTTCTTGGGAAGACTTAACGAGGATATGGCTTGCCCTTACCTGCTCACCAACCTTGAACTTGTCGAGGTTTTGATTGTAGATTTTCTTGAGCTCTTCATCAGAAAGGGATGCATCCGCTTCAACTTTCTTTCTCAAGAAGGTATCAACGATCACCCGCTTCTTGAGCTCGCGTAATTTGTCTTCAACCTCTTTATCCTTATCGATGCCGTCTTTCGAGGCCTTTTGTAAAATCAGCTCACGCATGATAAGTGTCTCAATCATTTCCTGACGGCCTTGTGGTGTTTCCGCCATACCACGCAGATAGTCTGGTAACGTTTTTACTTCCTGCTCAAGGTCTGCCGTGGTTATGGTTGCTCCGTTTACGGTCGCGAGTACGGTTCCCTTTTTAGCGCTGCCCTGATTATCTCCCTTTCCACAGGCAGTAAGAGAAGCCGCCAGAAGAACGAGTACTGTAATACGTGCAAGAATTTGAGTTGTGGTCACAGAGACCTCCTTCATAGTTGTACATGCATATCACTACTTCTATAGCACATGCTGGCATGCTAAAGCAAAAAAACGTGCTATATCAAGCGGCCAGTGGGGAAAGCCCTTCAAGCTCCTGTCTGAGGAGGGCAAGTGTTTCTGTATCAGTTAACCCAGGTGTCATCTGTATGCGGAGTTGATGTTCTGGGGTGAAACTGTAAATATTCGGGGAGCGACGAATTTTTTCAATAATTAATTCCGGTGTAACCGTCGTGTCAGGGCGGAAGCTTACCGTAATCAACGGGCCGCGTAGGTCAAGCTTTCCTATCTTGAGCTTCCGCATGACCAATCGTAGCAGCATGATTGCTTTTAGGTTGCGTACCGGCGTTGGGAGCTCTCCGTAGCGGTCTTTCAGTTCAGCCAGCAGTTCATCGATTTCGTCAAGCGACTCTGTCTGCACCAGTCGTTTATACATAACAAGTCGCTGATTCATGTTGGATATGAATGTTTCGGGTAGGAACGCAGGGATAGGCACTGAAATCTCTGGTTCCCAATGTTCCTCAATCGGAGTTCCCTTTAGTTCTGTAATGGCTTCGTCCAGCATCTGTGTGTAGAGCTCGAACCCGATATCAGCAACCGTACCCGATTGACGTGGCCCAAGCATATCACCGGCACCGCGTAGTTCTAAGTCATGGCTTGCAATTCTAAAACCTGCTCCGAGCTCCGAAATGTCCTGTAGAATTCTTAAGCGTTCACGGGCATCACTACTTATTCTGGTTAGTCCCGGTACGAGTAGGTACGCGATACTTTGAACCTTTGATCGGCCGATTCTGCCGCGTAATTGGTATAATTGGGACAGGCCAAACTGGTCTGCACGCTCGACGATCATGGTATTTGCCCGGGGGATATCCAATCCTGATTCAATGATGGTTGTTGTGACGAGAATGTCAGTCTCCCCATGCATGAATGACAACATAATCTTCTCGAGTTGACGCTCATCCATCTGCCCGTGGGCTACCTGTACGGATGCGGTCGGCGCAAGAGCCTTTACCCGTTCGGCAGCACGACCGATGGACTGCACTCGATTGTGAACGTAGAACACTTGCCCTCCACGTTCAAGCTCGGCAGCAATAGCTTTCGTCAAGAGCTCATCATCGTCTCGCATAACAATGGTCTTGATGGCGTGTCGGTCGACAGGCGGAGTATCAATAATAGATAGGTCGCGAATACCGAGCATCGCAAGATGGAGTGTTCGTGGTATTGGTGTCGCAGTTAGGGTTAGGATGTCCACTGAAGCCCTGAACTGCTTGAGCCTCTCTTTGTCCTTGACGCCGAAACGTTGCTCTTCATCAACAATCAATAGGCCAAGGTCTTTAAACCGTACATCTTTCTGTAATAGCCGCTGCGTCCCAATGACAATATCGATCCTGCCGGTTTCCACCTGTTCAAGAATAGTTTTCTGCTCTTTCGCCGTCCTGAATCGGGAGAGGGCTTCTATGGTAACCGGATACCCTTCCATCCTTGTTTTAAATGTTTCAAAATGTTGTTGGGCAAGAATGGTGGTGGGTACCAATACGGCAACCTGTTTACCATCAAGTACCGCTTTAAAGGCTGCCCGGATAGCAACTTCAGTTTTTCCATAGCCAACATCGCCACAGACAAGTCGGTCCATGGGGCGTTCGTGCTGCATGTCGTGGAGAACATCATTAATCGCACTGAACTGATCGGGGGTTTCCTCCCACGGAAAGGTCGCTTCAAATTCACGATAAAGTGCGTCTGGCGGTGAAAACTGATAGCCGGAGCTGGCCTGCCGTTTTGCGTAGACCTGCAAGAGTTCGAGGGCAAGCTCCTCAATATTGGTTTTGGCTTTTGTCTTTATTTTTTGCCAGCTTGCGGTCCCTAGCCGTGCGGGGGGGGGATTTGCGCCATCCCCGCCGCTGTAGCGCTGCACAAGGCCGATTCTGTCTATGGGAAGGTAAAGCTTATCGTTGCCCGCATACTCAAGGAGCAGGAAATCTCCTGCATGCCCTCCAGTACGTAAGTGTTGTAATCCACGATAGATACCAACTCCGTGGTCGATGTGTACCATGGGGTCGCCGGGTCGGAGTTCTGCCAAGGATGCAAGAATCTGTTTTTTGCGTAATGCTGAACTACCGGACTTTCGCCGACTTCGGGCACCAAAGAGTTCCTCTTCAGCGATAACGACCAGTTGTTCTTCTTCGCATTTGAAACCACGTGTTATGTCACCAGCGGTTAGGGCAACGGCATCCGGTGGTTGTTGCACGACTTCTTGAAAAGAGGTGCAGTGGCGGCAGGAGACTGATGAGGCCTCAAAGAGGCTTGTCAGGCGCTCCGCCTGACTTGGATTATGGTATCCAATACAGACTCGAGTTCCGGAATGGAGCCAGTTGGTTACCTTCTCCGCAAAAGGGCTGAATTGATGTGAATGTTCACCATGGGTTGGTATTTTACAGTCAGCAGTGTTTGAACCAGTAATCCGTGCTGGTGACGTACTTGCCAAAGACTCGCAGAAGGCAGTGGAGGGCAATACTCGGCAGTACTCCCAAAACTGATCTGGCGAGAGGATGCTACGGTTTAGCGGAAGAAGAATCTGGTGATCAGAAATGGCAGCCTGATACTGGCTGCTAACGGTTAGATACCATGAGTGTGCTTCTTCTTTGCAGCGTTCTGACGCATACCAGACTATGTATGGGTCAGGTTGATACCGAAAAATTGTTTCAAGTTGCTCATAGATGAAGGGGCCAAGGGACTCAAAGCGTAATGATGTGTCAGCGGCTTGAATCTGTTCGGCGAACGCTCTCCGGCGATCAGCAGGGATATCAAGCTCGTCTGCTCGCTGTTTAATCTGTGATAACAGTGGTGCCATACGGGATGCGGGGATGACTAGCTCACGAGAGGGGAGCAGGGTTAACTCTAAAAGCTCAGCACATGAACGTTGCGTGATAGGATCAAAGGTACGGATACTCTCAATTTCATCCCCAAACAGATCTATTCGTGCCGGTAATTGATGGTGTGCCGGAAAAATGTCAAGGATACTGCCGCGCAGAGCAAAAGTTCCTGGCTCATCAACCAGGTCAACGTGGGAGTATCCTCGTTGTACCAGCTCCTCTGCAATATGGTCATATTGAATCTCAGTTCCCACGACCAGCTGTAATGATGCGCCTGAGAACACATCATGTGGTGGGAGTAGTTGTAATGCTGTTCCAATAGCAGTAACAAGAACGCTTTTGTGTGACTGGAGCTCAAAGAGTGCAGTAACACGTTCAAAAATGCACTCATCGGTGCTTTCGTTATTTGTGGTGAAGAGGGCGCTATTCCAGGGGGGAAGCAGTATAGGGTTAGGGCAGCCATAAAACTGGAGTTCATGGTGCAACGTAACCGCCTCTTCTGGTGTAGGTGTCAGAATCAGCATTCTGCGGGGCTGTTTGTGTGCCAGTTGCGTGATGAAATATGCTGATAGAGACCCTTCGGGCATGAGCACCGTGGTCTGTTCAGTGTTGAGGGCTGCCGATACTAGAGAGGATATGGGCAGTGCATGGGTTGATACTTGTAGACTCATTGAGGTTGATGCCTATGCAGAGGTTAGCGCGTACCTGTGTGTACTGTTTTCTTGACGGGTACAGGGTAGCAGTTTAAAGTTTTAAAAACTATATCTTTTTCTGAGAGGCATGGCATGGCGGCTCCGATAGCGATTATCTTGGCAGCAGGTAAAGGCACCCGCATGAAATCTTCACTCGTGAAGGTATTGCATCCACTAGCAGGAAAACCGATGGTGTCATGGGTGATTGACATGGTACGGGCTGCTGGGGTTCATGATGCAATTGTTGTTGCCGGGCACCAGTCAGAGCGGGTACATGAAGCCTTGCGTGATGACCACAATCTGCAGGTTGTGCTTCAGGAAGAACAGCTTGGTACCGGCCATGCCGTACGTATTGCGATACCATATATTCCTGATGGGAGTGAACAGGTCTTGATTCTCTGTGGTGATACACCACTGCTTCGTCAAGAAACTTTGAAGGACCTTCTGGAAAGCCATGCCCGCTCCCAAGCCGCTATTACGGTATTGACGGCTCAGTTTGATGACCCCACGGGGTATGGACGCGTGGTCCGGGATACTGATGGGTATGTTCGTGCGATTGTGGAGCACAAGGATGCGGATGAGGCCACGCGTGCAATAACGGAGATTAATAGCGGTATTTACTGCATGGACCGTTCTTTCTTGAGCAAGTATATTCAGGAACTTCGGGCCGAAAATGCACAAAAAGAATACTACCTGACCGACCTTGTCGGCATTGCAGCCAGTAACGGGTATCGATGCGCTGCCGTCTGCTGTGTTGATAGAGAAGAAACGCTGGGAATTAATGACCGCGAGCAGCTAGCGACAGCGGCAGCGGTACTGCGGATGCGTATCAATCGTGCACATATGCAGTCGGGGGTAACCTTGGTAGACCCTGCTCACACCTATGTCGACGCATCGGTTGTCATCGGTCAGGACACGGTTGTTTACCCAGGAGCCTTCTTGTCGGGAACAACGACGATTGGTGCTGGTTGCACCATAGAGTCTAACGTCCAGATTGCCGACAGCACGTTGGGTAATAATGTCCATATAAAAATGGGGTCGGTTGTTCAGGAGTCTGTTTGTGATGCCGATGTCTGTGTTGGACCGATGGCCCATCTACGCCCCAAGAGTCACCTGCACCGTCAGGTTAAAATTGGAAACTTTGTTGAAACAAAAAATGTAGAAATCGGGGAAGGGTCAAAGGCGTCACATCTGACATATCTTGGTGATGCGCGAATAGGATCAGAGGTTAATATTGGTTGTGGAACCATCACATGCAACTATGATGGATTGAAGAAACATACCACCGTAATCGGTGATAAAGTGTTTGTTGGTAGTGATGTCCAGCTTGTCGCTCCTGTGACCATTGGTGATAATGTTATTATTGCAGCCGGTACGACAGTAACGAAGGATGCACCTGCCGGCAGCTTGGTTATTGCCCGGGTTCCGCAGGTAAACAAAGAAGGTTGGAAGCGTAAACAGTGATTTACTCTTGTCTGATGGAAGGTATGTGGTTGTATGGTGCATAACGCAATCGTCGTTAAGGGGGCCAATGAGCATAATCTTAAGGCGATAGATGTGACAATCCCCCGGGACCAGTTAGTTGTTATTACTGGTTTGTCAGGGTCTGGCAAGTCAACACTTGCCTTTGATACAATCTATGCTGAAGGGCAGCGGCGCTATGTAGAGTCGCTTTCGGCATATGCTCGACAGTTCCTTGAATTGATGGAAAAGCCTGATGTTGAATCAATTGAGGGGCTCTCTCCTGCAATATCAATTGAACAGAAAACAACCTCAAAAAATCCTCGATCCACCGTAGGGACGGTCACGGAGATTTATGACTATTTGCGCCTGCTCTTTGCCCGTGTGGGAAAGCCTCACTGCCATGCTTGCGGAGAGCCGATAGCTGCGCAAACCATTTCCCAAATGGTTGACCGGATCATGACCTATCCTGAGGGGACGAAGCTTCTGGTTTTGTCTCCGCTAGTCCGTGGTCGTAAAGGTGAGTATCGCAAGGAGTTGCTGCAGCTCCGTAAAGATGGATTTACCCGTGTTATCATTGATGGGCAGCAACACGAACTTGCCGATGATATTACTTTAGACAAAAAGAAAAAGCATACCATTGATATTGTTGTTGACCGTATCATTATCCGGTCAGGCGTAGAACGTCGGCTCGCGGATTCGCTCGAGATTGCCTTGAAACATGGGGATGGGGTGGCTCAGGTGTCACCGGATGGTCATGAGCCGGTACTTTTCTCTGAAAAACTGTCGTGTGTTACCTGTGGGATATCCTATCCCGATGTAGAGCCTCGGATGTTTTCTTTTAACAATCCTTACGGCGCCTGCCCTGACTGTACGGGACTGGGAACGCGTATGTATTTTGATGAGTCGCTTGTGGTGCCGAACCCTGATCTGTCATTGCGAGAAGGGGCTATCGCGCCATGGGAGAAACGGCTTGCATCGCCATTTCACCAGATGACGATTGAGTGTATCGCGCAATCCTATGGCTTCGACGTGTCAACGCCATTTAAAGAGCTGTCGAGTGACATTCGTTCGCTATTGCTTCATGGCAGTGGTGACGAACTGATTACATTCTGGTGGGAGGATACCCGTGGCAAACGTCATAGCTACCAGAAACCCTATGAGGGGGTACTGAGTAACCTAGAACGACGGTATCGTGAAACGGAGTCTGAAACCGTTCGTGAGGAACTCCTGCCCTATATGAATGTGATGCCATGCCCAACCTGTGATGGTGCCCGGCTTAAACCTGAGGCGCTCCATATTCTCGTTGGTGGGGTTAATATTCAGCAGGTCAGTGCCCTGTCTATTGCAGACTGTCAGCAGTTTTTTAGTCAGTTGGTCTTATCGGCAAAAGATGCCGAAATTGCCCGGAGAATTTTGAAAGAAATCAACGAACGTCTGGGTTTTTTGGTGAATGTCGGGCTTGAGTATCTCTCGCTGGACCGAACCGCGGGAACGTTATCCGGCGGAGAAGGACAGCGTATCCGCCTGGCAACACAAATAGGATCCTCACTGGTTGGAGTTGTGTATATTCTTGATGAACCGTCAATCGGGCTACATCAGCGGGATAACGAACGTCTACTGAAAACGCTTCGGCATCTACGTGATCTTGGCAATACGGTTTTGGTTGTTGAGCATGATGAAGATACCATTATGGCTGCAGACCATGTGATTGATATGGGGCCTGGTGCGGGGGTACATGGAGGGGAAATTGTTGCTCAAGGGACTCCTGCGGAAATTTTGGCATCCCCCCATTCATTAACCGGGCGGTACCTGTCTGGCACACTTGAAATAGCGGTTCCGGTAACGAGGCGTTCTTCCGATCGCTTCCTGACGGTTGTTGGAGCGACAGAGAACAACCTAAAATCGTTGACGGTTGCCTTCCCGCTCGGGGTGTTAACCTGCGTAACCGGTGTGTCGGGTTCCGGCAAGTCGACACTGGTTGTTGATACATTACACAAGGGGCTTTCGCAGAAACTGTTACGAAGCAGGGAACGGTCTGGCGCATTCACGGCACTGCAGGGGGTGGAGCAACTCGACAAGGTGATTAATATTGATCAATCACCAATTGGGAGGACGCCTCGCAGTAATCCGGCAACCTATACCGGTGTTTTTGCAGACATTCGGGATCTCTTTGCGGCGCTACCCGAATCTAAAGCCCGTGGGTATAAGGCAGGACGGTATTCATTTAATGTTAAGGGGGGGCGGTGTGAAGCCTGCTCTGGCGATGGCATTATAAAAATCGAAATGCACTTCCTGCCTGACGTGTATGTACAATGTGACGTCTGTCATGGGGCACGTTATAATCGTGAAACTCTTGAGGTGAAGTATAAAGGCAAGTCGATTGCCGATGTCCTAGCCATGACCGTTGAGCAGGCACTTGATTTTCTCGGAGCAATCCCGAAAATCAAGAATAAGCTGATTTTGCTTCAGGAGGTTGGGCTCGGGTATATAACGCTTGGACAATCTGCGACGACGCTATCCGGAGGAGAGGCGCAGCGGGTCAAGCTTGCCAAGGAATTGTCACGGCGTGCCACGGGTCGTACAATCTATATCCTTGATGAACCGACAACCGGACTACACTTTGAGGATATCCGAAAGCTTTTAGAAGTATTACATCGACTCGTTGATACCGGTAATACGGTTGTTATTATCGAACATAATCTTGATGTCATTAAGACTGCAGACTGGGTCGTTGATCTTGGCCCCGAAGGGGGAGCCCGTGGTGGTAGTATTGTGGTCGCCGGAACTCCCGAGGACGTTTCGCGTTGTACCGGCTCCTGGACGGGCCGTTTTCTTCGTAAGATGCTGTAAAGGATTTGATTTATGAGTAAGAATCGCGTTGTTATCGTAGGAATGGGGTTTGCGGGGGTTAATGCTGCCTTGGGGCTGGCAGGCTCTGAGTGTGATGTCACGCTAATAGACCGTAATAATTACCATTTGTTTCAGCCACTTTTATATCAGGTTGCAACCGCCGGGTTGGAGCAGGAGTCGATTGCCTATCCCATTCGTGCACTGACCCGTCGTTGGCCGAATCTTGATTTCAGAATGGCTGAAGTGAGTGGTATTGATACGATAGGGCGCGTACTGGAAACAACAGCAGGCACAATACCATATGACTATTTAGTTTTGGCTGGGGGGAGTGAAACAAATTTTTTCGGGAATGCCGGTGTTGCCAGTCATGCCCATGATTTAAAGCGACTACCTGACGCTGAAACCCTGCGTAATAAAATTCTTAATATCTTTGAGTGTGCTGTTCAGGAAACAGACCCGCAGCGTAGAGCCGAGATGCTTCACTTTGTGGTTGTAGGTGGCGGTCCAACCGGTGTCGAATTTGCTGGTGCCCTGATTGAACTCATTCGATATGTATTGCATAAGGACTACCCCCATATCAGCCTTGATGAGTGTAAGGTTGTGCTGATCGAGGCTGCGCCGTCAATCCTGACCGCCTTGCCCAAGCGATTACAGGAATATGCCATTACCCGTCTCGAATCGATGGGGGTAGAGGTCCGCTGTAATACGCTGGTTGCTGATGCAACTGA
>JBLIZM010000149.1:0-3046 GCA_048859855.1 Trichlorobacter sp. | reverse complement strand
AGTGGTCTTTCAACTACGGCAACAAGGTCATCAACTTCGCTGACAATAGCGTCACTCCGGTGAGCGACATTGTCAGTCTGTCTACCTTTATCCACTAAGGGTAAGACAGCATAAGAGCCGGGGAATCCCCGGCTCTTTTTTTTGTTATAAACCATCGCAGTTAAATAACTTAACATCTTCCTGGATGCTAACACACCTTAGAAGAGGCTCATCATCAAACCCATCGGTTTCCATCAAAACACCATCTACTAAACTACACTCACGTTCAGTAATAAGTTCTTCGATAGAAACAGCACTAGCCCATTTACGGGCAATGGGTCTATGAAACATCAAATACCACTTACCTTTGATGCAAACACCTTGGTAAACAGAAACGCCCTTTTCACTATAACCGCAAAGATGGTTACGACTGCGCTCATTATCGGGTACCTCGCCAAAACGGAGATACCCAAAACGTAGCCAATCTGGACAGACGCTATTTAAAACATCTGCTGGAATAAAAGGCATTTTCTCAACTACAGTGTCACGCCACAATTTAACGCGCTTAACAGCTACAGGATTCAGAAGACTGGTAGTACCCATCAAATTAGGTTCCTTGTCAACTTCGCCGGTAACTTCGTAACACGGAATATCTTTAACTGCTAATTCTTGCAGTTTCTGAAACATCCGGTTAAAGTAAGAGGAGTGGGTTTCTTCTAATAGCAGAAAATACCTATCTTTCACTTTAAGCGCTCGCCAAACCGGTACACCTATTTCCTTTTGTTTTAATTCTGGATAATAAGTAACCCCGTTCCATGGTAATTTACCAAGGTGTATATAAACCAACTTCATCTTACGTTACCCCTGACTATAATGTTTCATCGACAATGTTCTTAACACGATGTAGAGCATTAAACCAGTACGAATACTGGACATCACGGTAGGGCTCTTTTTACCGACCGCTTTTATAATGATCTTATCGGCAATCTTCCGCATATTCAAAAGAACCGGGTCACTGGTTCTAGAGGCTGTGTAGATAGCCTTTAAACGGAATGTAAGTGTAAGTAAGTCACTGGTACTTACTTCACGGGTGTTGATGAAATCGAAAGCGTGTTGCAGTGTCTCATCCAAGAGACTACTGATGCCTTGATCTCTCCCACCGTAATTAGCCGATACATAGTCCAGGGTAGTGAGGATTAATTTAGGGGGTAGGCTACTGATAGCATCGCAGATAACGTTTACCAGCTCATCTCGGATAAAAGATGGTTTATCGGAGATTATCTCGTGGATATAACGCCGGTATTCTCCTGTAGCCGATTTGTGATCACGCAGTCTGGTTTCACCGTCTAAAGTGATAATCTTACTCGTGGTTACAATACGGGAATTGCGGTCTTTGATGCTGTGAAACTCAGCAGTCATGCTCTTCACAACTTGTCGGATACGCCCCTGTACATCGTTGATCATGTAAATAATGGCGGTGTCATCCTCGTATCGGTCGATAGTGTGGAAGTGAATAGCCGTTTTAGCAATGATCGCTTTTGCACGCGCTTCTATAAGGGCACGCCAACTACCGTACTGTTTGATGTCATACTTCTTAGAAAGACTAGCGTAGGTAGCCAAAGCTACTTCCCGGTCAGCAGGGTATTTAAAGTAATGGGCCATCAAAGAACTGAGGAAACGATAATGCAGTATTTTCACTACATCGATCATAGCGTCCTGTTTAACCTTATCCGACAACAGTTTACTGTGGTATAGTAGGTGTAGCAAATAGATGCAGGATTGGTTAAAAACGTCACTGGAGACCTTAAAACTAGGGTCTATACAAGGTAGATCAAAAAGATCTTTCTTGATGTCGTATTCGTCAGCATCCAACACTTCATCAAAGAACATGTCACGATCATCTGTCGTGAAACGAATAGGATAAACACCCAGTAGGGCTGACCCTAGAAAACTTACGTGTTCGTTATTCTTGTTGGCGAAACTTTGTTCGTAAATACGAATACGTCTAGCCAGATTATTGTCCGGCTTAAGGTGCTCGAGATGGCTTTGAAAAACCCTTTTGATTTCCCCTACGGTACCAGAGCTTCTAGCTTCTAGGCTGGGTAAACCAACTATACCGGGAATGTATGGTATTTCAGGTTTAAGAAAACGCCATCCACTTGCAAAAATGTTCATGGCATAGCTCCTGTAATAGTTCACAGAATAAGCAGTTTAAAAAAGATATAGACATATATTATTCACGTGCTAGCAATTCTAGTGAATCATTAATCTCTGTCAAAAAAGGAATGAACAATGTACTTGAAGTCTATCGCTGTCAGCCGCGCCGGTTATGGTGTCATCCTGGGTGTTTATCCGAATGGTACCGACATTCGTTTTGTCGATACTACTGAAGTCGGCATAGGTCGTGTTGAACTCACTCTTGATGCCGATCGTTGTAGACATTATGTCGAGGTTACGCGCGAGCAGTTTGACCAGATCACGAATGGCTTAACCGTCGGTGATGCTACTCCTGTGTCAGGTGGTTACATTCGTCAACGCTGGCACACCGGGGAGCATAAAGAAGTATCCGTTAATTACCTGGCCAAGTGCGGTACTTTGCTCCACACTGATCCTAAGGCCGTTGTTTCTGAAATTGAACGTATTCTCGATACCGCGAAACTGGCTGACTATCGCCTGATGTTAAACTGGGTGGTCAAGGGTAAGAACATTTACTTCGAATATCCACTGAAAGACTGGTGTGTTGATTCCAATCTCCAATTCGACACTGTGCGTGAAACGCTCAAGGTTATCTTTGGTTATCCTAAGTCGACTGAGGAGACAATGCGGGATGTCTATATCAAAGCTCTGGAACACCACGTGCTGCGTTACGAACAGGACCGCAAAGAAAACAATTTACCGGCTATGCAATGTGCCTTCTCTGGTATCGTTCGTCTAGCCTCCCAGGTAGGTGGCAATATGGCTCGTTTGGCACTGGAAGTATCGCCCGATGACCGGCTGCAAATGGTAGTGGATTCTGCTGTCGAATCCATTGCAAGTGCGTTGGTTGAACGTGGTAATGTAAAAGAAC
>JBLIZM010000148.1:0-4319 GCA_048859855.1 Trichlorobacter sp. | reverse complement strand
TTTCTAGACGACGATCAATGATAACAGATTCGTCTACCGTAGAATCATCTTCATCTGCTGTCGACACAGGTTCTTTCTTGACGAGGTTATAAAGCGGGATAATCGCGCCTTCATTAGCCAGCGCGTCACTAGCGGCTAATGCACGAGCGCGTTGTACCGGATCTGCCTCCAGTGTAGCGTAGTCCATTGTTTGCATACTGTTTTCCGTTGAAGTAATGTCAATTCCCTCGATATCAGGGAAGTGTGGAATTTGACTAATGGTATTGCTGATTGTGCCAGAAGGTGTAGACTCTTCCATAACACCACCAGGGAAACCGGCTACAGGTTGTTGAGCCTGTTTCTTGTTCTTGAAGTTAAAAGCCCGACGTTCGCCAATAGGGGCAGTCTGTGACTGATTATTCTGTAGACTGATAGCCCGGGCTTGTTGAGCATGGGTTATTTGTTGTGTACCACCTGCAACCTGCCCATTAACGGTCGGTGATTGCTGGGCCAGTAACGCCGGTGAAGTACCACCGCTGAGTTGTTGGTTGTATCCTGGTTGGCGTTGCGGGATAAGGTTGTTGTTGTAAAAACTACCTTGCTTACGTTGCTGCATCGCCAGAATCTCAGCATCCAACACAGCGCTTTTCTGAAGCAATTGCTGTGCAGCCTGTACTTCTTGTGGCTGTAAGCAGTTAACAATAGCGGGGAACTTCACAACAGAATAAGCTACTGAAATAGAAACTACATCTTCAGCAATCTTTTGCAAAGCGCCCATGATATTGCTATTATTAACTTGCCCGATGGAATAGTAGTATTCCAGGGTTTCACCAGCGTTAACCACTAGCTTCCACCACTCTTCGTTACAGAAGTTGTTGTAAGAAAGCATGTTGTAGTTAAAACGCCGCAGAACATTACGCTCGCAATTAGCTTGCAGCACATAACGCAGCATACCCTGCAACGGGCCTTGGAACTGACCCATCGTCTGTGGGAAACCATTAACTGGCTGTGGTACCAGACTGCCGGGTAAGCCATCTAAAAAGGTAGCCCTATTAACGGACTGGACATCGTAAGGCAAAGTTTGTTGAGAATACATTGTTCTTCCTTTTTACAGCAATTGTTAACGACGGCGTAGTTGAGCTTGTGCCGCATCAATTATTTCTCTCAAGTCCTCGTGGCGTTTAACCCTGCCAGAGGTATCAACGTCCATACAGAGGTTAGCTCGGTTACGCCCATCTGGACAGGACTTAGGTAAGTTACCATAAGACCCCACCTCAGCAATAGAAGCGTGTTTGAACTTACTAGGATCATTAATGTTGGCACGTGCACGGTTTCTGCCATTTCCCGTAGCATCTGCCTGTGGAACCATATTGCTGGTGATTTTGTGGATCTTGTTGTCACCAGGGGTATAGATAGAACTTACCTCGCCATGACGCGTATTGATACGCATAATGATTTCAGGCTTAATCTCCTTCTTAAGAGCTGCTGTGATATCTGCTTCCGTCAAAGCTTTACGGGTCTTTGATTTAAGGCGGAACATCAAACCAAAGATAGCCTTGACAATATCCAGCAGAACGTACCGCAGGGTAATAAGCTGTTTGTCGTACATACTGCCAGGGTCGGTACTGATAAGCCGGTCAGAGAACGTGATGATCACATTAAAGAACAGCTGATAAATATTATCGATGTTAACACCGATGTCAGCCATTGCTTCTTGAACCATCATATCCACATACTCGTCCAAAGAAGAGATATGGGATTCGATATCTTCTAACAACTTACCATAACTAACACTGGAGTTGAAGATGACGTGCCCCAGTAACAGTTTCCAGTTCTGGGTATACTCACTCCAAGCGGGATCAATCTTATCTGGGAAATGATCAGCCAGATAAAACACACCTGCTATTAACTCCCGGATACCACGATAGTTTTCATATGCTACACGCGGAATTACCAGTGCTAAGTCAGGCGATTGATAACCAAACCCACGACCTTTTACAGTGCGTGGTCTAACACCCGTGGAACGACAGATAACCCACTCGCTAGGATCATACTCCGTAGAACTTACACGATCGTGTTCTACGTGAATATCGGTATTGCAGAAAGTCTTGAACATTCCCTTAATACCGTACTTGCAGAGCATATAGTGAACCAACGTAGAATACGCATCCACGTTAGCGTACTCACCCCGCATCCGCTTGGGTGTTTTACCGTAACTGTGGTGAATGGGTGACCATGCCACGTACTCAGCTTCGTTATGCCCATTAGCCAAGAAGCAATGGGTTGTACGATACATCGTCAGCTTATCCCGAGTTAACGGAATAAATAGGGAATCATTTCCCACCGAGATAGCTAAGTCGGCTAAGACTGGTGAAATACAGTAAAGCGCGTCACGGATATAAATAGTGCCTGCTTCCCCGACGAAAGGTAAAAGCAGATAGCACGGTGGAAGTCTTACCTTAGTAGAACTCCCAGGTGCTTGCCAAGCCAAAAAATATTTAACCATATACACGTCTGAACGAGCAATGTCATACGTGTGTTTATTTTGTCTGACGCGAGTCATCTCACGCAGCTGTTCTTCTGGTGTACAGGGCATTGACCCTTCATAGGTCAGTCCTGGTGGAAACCCAGTTGCAGCACATTGCCAAACGTGGTCAATGAAACGTTCTGCCCCTTTAATCTGCTCAACAACAATCCCCTCTGCAATCACCGGATTAATCTTGGGGGTTAGCTCTTCACTAATGGCGTCAAAGATAAGTTTATCCACACTTCACCCCATGGCTGTTTTAGCCACTATAACTGCCAAACCGGCTAAAGCCGGAGCCCATGTTTTAAGAGTCTCCAAGAAACCCTTCCGTTGAACACTAGCATGTTCGTATTGATCCTTACGCTCCATCGAAACTAAGCTTAGAGAGTGCTCCGTTTGTTTACGGTTATGCTCCATCCTAGCTTGTTCTTCTGCCAGTGCTCGTATTTCCTTTTCGTGTTTGGCTTTTTGTTCATCGGCCTCCTTCTTAAATTTCTCGATTTCTAATTGTCTACCTAGCTTAAGTTGCTCTAACTCTCGTTCTAACAACTGTTTGCTTCTCTCCAGATTACTACTGGAGATGGCTTCGTCATAAGTAGCGAATAAACCAATAGAAGCATCGGGCTTCTTTAAGTCTTCTAGCCGCAGAAAGATTTTCTTACGACCATCCGACATTTCATTGTAATCATCCGGCATAAACCCGCAGTTGACGTATAACCCATCTGCGAGTGTAAAGGAAACTACCGGACTAACTAAACAAGTTATGCCATAGAAATTGACATAACACCGTTCAGGACATTTTCCAGAATTGTCGATTAGCAACATATTAATAGCTGTGCCAATATGTTGACTTTCATCAGACTCGCGCTCAATACTACCGTCTTCGCTAAAAGGATGCTCGGGTATCTCGTGCGGTTCTAATATGGATACGACAACGTCCATATGTGGTAAATAGACACTCTGTAGTTCTGCTAAAGTAGCCAGTCCTATAAAGTAATTTACTTCAGTAGCAAAGTAATCACGGTTCCCCTTATCGATAAGCTTACTAGCCGCCTCTCTGATAACCCCGCGCTCTTCTTTGAAGTAAGATTCTTCCTCCTCAGTTAATATAGTTGTTAAGTCGATTTTTACGCCAGGTGTGGCACTAACGGAATAATTTACCAACAGACCTGGTTCCTGATGGTCAACACCGGGGGTGGGTGGTACAATGTACTTTACCCCATTCCTTTTAGCTATCGTTAAGGGTCGATTTGAAGTGTTATAAAAACCATGACCCATTTGCAACGGTGCTTTCTTTAGTCCCTTCGTCTTTACTACTTTAGGTGAGAAGGGTTTTATTTTTTTGCGTTGCGGTAACACCTATCACTCCTTAGTTATCCTTAAACTGAGTGTATCAATCAAATGCCTCCTATACATTCTATTGTGGGTGGTACACTTAAATAATATATGTTTCAAAAATGCTAGAAAAAAAAGAAGGGTAGGTAACCCTTCTTTTGTAACATATTACATCAGAAGAATCTGGTGGCTTCCAGATCTTCTTCAGTAACGTTGTCGTAGAACTCGTCTAGCGTTTTACGCCAGAGTTCCTTGCCGTCCTGGCAGCACATCAGATAACGGGCATGTGAACTAACTTTCACCAGACCATGCTTAGTGCTGATGTCACGACACAGCTTAGCCATATCGGTACCGGGTAAACAATAGGCGTTTATATTGCTATACCCGACGGCTAGTTCAACAGACCACAAGGTATTCAAGTCCTCTAACTCAGTTGCTGTCACAGACTGCGCTTCGCCAAAGATCTCGAAAGTAGGGC
>JBLIZM010000147.1:0-4295 GCA_048859855.1 Trichlorobacter sp. | reverse complement strand
CGGTCATTACCGCAAGAACGACAATTAAAGCCATAACACCAAGCGCAACTCCAGCAGTCGATATCAGTGTGATAATCGATACAAAGAGTGACGTGCGCTTAGCCCGGAGGTATCTAAGCCCTAATAGTAACTCAACCGGAAGCCGCAAAAAACTACTTCGCCTCTTTACGAAGTTGTGGGAACAAAATAACGTCCCTGATAGAAGCTGAATCCGTGAGCAACATGACTAGCCGGTCGATACCAATACCTTCCCCGGCCGTCGGCGGCATTCCATACTCAAGTGCCCGGACATAGTCTTCATCCATATAATGGGCCTCTTCGTCACCCTTATCCTTTTCAGCAACTTGCGCAAGGAAGCGTTCCTTCTGATCAACCGGGTCATTAAGCTCCGAGAATGCGTTTGCAATCTCACGGCCACCGATTATCAGTTCAAAACGGTCAACAATATCAGGATTTTCATCATTCTTACGTGACAAAGGAGATACTTCCGTTGGATATGCTGTCACAAACGTTGGCTGAATCAGCTTATGCTCGGCAACTTCTTCGAAAATCTCCATGACCAACTTGCCGTACCCGATATCATCGGGCAGGTCAAGACCAATACTACGTGCATAGGCAAGAGCTAACTCACGATCTGCAAGCTGCCGTGGTTCAATATCACCAAACTCAAGAATAGCATCGGTAACCGTCAGACGACGCCATGGTCGTTCAAAGCTGATATCCAACCCCTGATAGTTGATTGCCAGTGTTCCTAAAACCTCCTGCGCAACATGGCAGAAAAGCTCTTCGGTAAAATCCATAAGATCAGTGAATGTTGCGTAAGCCTGATAGAACTCCATCATGGTGAACTCAGGGTTATGACGGACTGATATCCCCTCATTTCTGAAGTTCCGGTTGATTTCGAACACCCGCTCAAAACCACCGACCACCAAACGCTTTAAATAGAGCTCCGGGGCAATGCGCAGGAAGAGCTCCATGTCAAGGGCATTATGATGGGTTACAAATGGACGTGCCGTAGCTCCACCCGGTATTTGCTGCATCATTGGTGTTTCTACCTCAAGAAAGTCCTTTGAGGTCATAAACTGTCTGATAAGGTTTACAATTCTGGATCGCTTGATGAAAATTTCGCGCACATCCGGGTTAACAATTAAGTCGACATAGCGCTGACGATACAGGGTTTCGACATCCGTTAGGCCATGGAACTTTTCTGGGAGCGGAAGGAGTGACTTCACCAGGTGCCGTACTGACGTAACATGGAGTGATAGCTCACCCGTTTTAGTTCTAAAGGGGAACCCCTCTACACCGATGATATCACCGATATCAAATGACTCAAATTGGGCAAACGCTTCCTCCCCAAGGTCATCCTTACGGAAATATGCTTGAATTCGTCCTTTACGGTCTTGTAACTGTATAAAAGCCGCTTTACCAAATGAACGCCGTGCGATAATTCTTCCCGCAATTGTAAAACGGACATCATTTGCGTCAATCTGTTCCTGTGCTCCAAACTGGTCAACAACATCCTTTGATGTGTGTTGTGGTTTGAAATCATTAGGATATGGGTTAATACCAGCAGCCCAGAGATCGTTAACCTTCTTACGTCGTTGCAACAACAAATCACTCAGTTCTTCCATTAGCTCCAACCACCTCTCACACAAGACATGCGGTGCATGCAACATGCACCAGAACCTATCCTAGCCCCTAGGGGGCGTCAAGTTATTCTTGATTAGAATCTTCTTTGATTTCAGCAGCTTTTTTACTTTTGCTTACCCTTGGGCGTTTCGCAGCAGGACGTTGTCCTGACGACTGCGTTTCAGCAGATTCTCCCGCCACGGTCTCCTGCGTATCCGGTTCTGCAGAAGCTTTACGAGTGGCGCGGCCCCGAGTCGTCTTTTGGGGCTGCTCTGCTGCCGCATCACTTTGTTCTTCATCGGCCGGCTGAACCGCCTTTTTTACTGCAGCCGGCTTGCGGGGCTTGCGCCCTTTTGGTGCCGGCGATTCAACCGGGGATGGTATCTGCGAATGTGCCTCTTCACTGACCGGGGCGCTATCATCCGGTGCGACAAGTATCTCTACTTCAATTTCAGGTTTTTTCCGTGAACGGGACCTTCTTGATTTACGTTTTTTCTCAGGTACTTCACCAGAATCAGCGGAGTCTTCTAACGGTTCAGCTTCCTCAGACACACTCAATTCCTGATTCTCTGATTCCGTTCCTAAGGAGCTTTCCTCTAAAGCAACAGACTGATCATTATCATCGGACTCAACAACCGTTGCAGTCGTGTCTCGCTCATCTGTTTTTTTACGACGTTTCCGTTTCCGCTTTTTCTTCACAGCTCCAGCAACAGCTTCCGACGGTTCATCAGTACCGTTTATCACTGGTTCTGCAACTACCGGCTGAGCCGCCACCGGAGTGGCAGCCTCTTCCCGGGTTTTCTCTTTCTTGACAACCTCGAGATCAAGCTGATTAAGCAGAAATGATGGCTTCCCCTTAACCGTAACAACAATCTCGTAATCATTTTCAATTTGAGCCAGCTCGCGCTTCTTGCGGTTTAACAGAGAATAGGCAACCTCTAGCGGAAGCCCCCCGCGAACTTCTGACAACTGCCCTTTAGCTGCAGCAGCATGCACTTTTCGTAAAAAAGACAGAGCCATCGCCTCGACAGATTTTACTCTGCCACGCCCTTCACAGTGCGGACACTCAAGGTGAATTGCATCATGAATGTTTTTAGCGATACGTTGACGGGACATTTCGAGCATTCCGAACTGTGAGATCCGACCAAGATTAACCCGGGCTTTATCAGCCTTTAATGCTTCTTTAAGGGTCTGTTCAACTTCTTTATTGTGTCGATGATCACGCATATCAATGAAGTCGATAACAACCAGTCCGCCAAGGTCACGAAGACGTAATTGACGGGCCACCTCAGCGGCAGCCTCAACATTCGTTTTGAAAGCGGTATCTTCTACACCACGCTCACCACTACTCTTGCCAGAGTTAACATCAATCGACACCAACGCCTCAGTAGGCTCGATAATCAGGTAGCCGCCTGAAGGCAGCGACACACGCTTTTCATAAAGCTGATCAATCTGTTCTTCAAGTTGATATTTAGAAAAAATAGGGCGTTTCTCACGATGTAGTTTAACTCGTTTTTCCATACCAGGTGCAATCTGCTTTAAAAACGTGACCGCCTGCTGAAAAGCTTCTTTGTCATCAACAAGAATCTCATCAATATCATCAGAGAAGTAATCACGGATGCTCCGTATAATAACACCAGCATCCTGATAAATGAGACCCGCACCGGGTTTCTGGGCGTAGGCTTCAGAAATCCCTGTATGAATACCAACCAGATAATCAAGATCAGCACGAAGTTCTTCAGTCGTATGACCGACTGCCTCCGTTCTCACGATATAGCCATACCCCTCGGGAACAGCGATCTCACCAATTTGAGATTTTAATTCTCGGCGGATTGATCCATCTTCGATTTTACGTGAAATGCCAGCAGCAGAGTCACCGGGCATCAGGACCATATAACGGCCAGGCAGTGAGATATAACCGGTGAGGGCAGCCCCTTTCATTTCCCGGGCATCTTTCTCAACCTGAACCAATAACTCCTGGCCACGGCGCATTATATCCTGAATTCTGGGCCGCTTTGGTCTATCCTCTTCAGGAAGGTCATCACGCCAAAGCCATGTAGTGGGATGAATATCACCCATCTGGATAAAACCAGGCTTTGCCTGACCAATGTCCACAAAAGCTGCTTGAAGACTTGGCTCGACACGCATGACAACACCTTTGTAAATATAGCCTTTCGTCTGCTCTTTACCACTAATTTCGATATTTAAATCCATCAATTTCCCATCCGAAACAATAGCAACACGTGCCTCTTCCGGATGAAGAACATTTATCAACATTTTTCTACTCATATTTAATAATCCTTTGGGAACAGCGTATAGAAACAGAAATGTGTTAGTATACCTGTTACACGCTATTCTGCCAAGAAAAACGGGCACTCATACAAAATAAAACCAGAGCATGCCAGAAGCACTAACACAGTCATGATTACGGGGTTTAATAGTCTCTCGTCTGATTAGTCAGCTGTAGGGTATGCTGTGTAGGTGCTTTAAACACAAAGAGCCCCTGCATATAGTGCAGAGGCTCTTTGTTAATTAATCTGGCAGCGACCTACTTTCCCACGCAGCTACCCGCGCAGTATCATCGGCCCGGAGGGGCTTAACTTCCGTGTTCGGGATGGGAACGGGTGTGACCCCCTCGGCATAGCCACCAGAACTGGTTTGGAGTA
>JBLIZM010000146.1:0-3181 GCA_048859855.1 Trichlorobacter sp. | reverse complement strand
AGCGCCGAGGGCTTCGGCATACAGCGGTGCGGCTTGTTCCGGTTGCGCGGTGAGTGCTTGCAGATAGGTGGTGTTGCCCAGATCGGAGAGCAGCAAAAAACCGTCGTCAAGATGCGTGGCGAGCACTTCGGGGGCGTGAACCTGAGCCTGACGCAGTAACTCGGCAATCTTTAGCCACGGGCCGCAATCTTCGTGGCTGGGTGGAGCATCCATCACAATCAGCGACGGGGTGGCCGGGCTCTGGGGGAAAGTCACGCGCCAGTAGCAGCGGAAGCTGGCGTCACTGGAGGCGGGGGCGAGCGCAAAATCAGCGGGTAAGGAAAGGGTCGGCAGGGTGGCGGTTAGCCAGTCTTGTAAGCGGGTTTGACGTTCCACGGTAAGTCCTGTGTGTCGTACAGCAAAAAGGGTACGGAGAGGTTTCGGGTACAATCTGCCATTTTATCAGTCTGGCTCGGCGGATTCTGCGTTTTGGCAGGAGGCTGCGGAGTGTTTCTCTTGGCTTGGGTGGCATGACAACGACGCGCAAACATCACAACTGGATTCTGTGGCTGGCCGGATGCTATGCCGGTAGTCTGTCGGTCACCGGCGTCTCTGCCGTGGCCGCTGCCGATAATTTGCCGCCCTTGCAGGTCAATCCTGAACTACTCATTCAGGGAAAAATCCTGAACCGCCCTGCCGCCAGCGAAGTTAAAGGCAGCGCATCACCGGTCGTAACGGTCACGCCCGTGCCATCCCCCGCGCAGGTGTCCTCAGATAAACCCGCAGCGGTCATCTCCGCACCCGTGGTAGATAAACCTGTTGAGCCTGTCCAGCCTGCGGTATCCGTCACCAAAGTTGCTTCACCTCAGATTAAAAGCCCTGTTGCGGAACCGTTGCAAACGGCCCGAACCGATGCCAGTACTCCGTCGCCCGAAACAGGAGGGGCTGCCCCGGTGAGTCAAGGGCGTGAGAAGGGCGTGTCGGTAGTCACTTCCCGGCAAATGCGTGGTCATGTGGATCGCCGAGTCGCGGCTGAGGGCGAGGTGGTATTTCAGCGCGATGACACCACGGTCGAAGGTGAAACGCTGGAGTACGACCTGCTGGCGGATGTGATGGACGTGAAGCGGGGTGACGATGCGCCGGTTCGCCTGTTGCAGCCTGACCGTGAAGTGCGTGGCCCGAAGCTGAGTTATCACCCGGAGGCCAGTGCCGGGGTGTTCGAGCAGCCGGATTACACGTTTATTCAGCGCACCAAGCCCTCTCCGGGCCAGATTGTCCTGCGTGAAACTACCACCGCGGTGGGGCATGCCAACGAATTACTGCTGGAAGGCGAAAACCAGTACCGGATGAACAACGCGACGTACTCCACCTGCAAGCCGGATCAGCAGGACTGGTATTTGCGCGCCGAGCAAATGAAATTTGACCTCGACCATGAGCGGGGCGAATTTGAGAAGGCTACCCTGTATGTGCAGGATGTGCCGATGATGTATTTCCCCAGTCTGTCCTTCCCGCTGGGAGAGCGTCGTGAATCGGGGTTCTTGTATCCGACGATTGGTGCGACCTCGCAATCGGGTAGTAGCTCCGGTGGGACAGCGGGTACCGGCATGGATATTTCCCTGCCGTATTACTGGAACATTGCCCCGAATTACGATGCCACCCTGACGCCGCGGGTGATTGGTTCGCGTGGGGTGCAACTGGGGGTGGAAACCCGTTATCTGTTTCCGCTGGCGAATGGGATTTCACGCTTTGAAATCCTGCCCGATGACAAAGTCGCGGAGAAAACCCGTAGCAGCTTTGCGATTCTGCATAACCAGAATCTGGGCGGTGGGCTGAGTGGTGCTCTGAACCTGAACGGGGTATCCGATGATGCGTATTATCGCGATCTGGGGTCACGCCTGTCGGTGGTGTCGGTCACTCACCTGAACCGTCAGGGGGTCTTGAACTATAACGGCGACTGGTGGAATTCGCAGCTGAATGTCCAGTCGTGGCAGACGCTGCAAGATCCGGCGGCACCGATTGATACTCCCTACCGTCGCTTGCCGCAGATCACGCTGAATGCCTTCAAGCCCGACTATCTGGGGGCGGAGCTGAAGTGGAACAGTGAATTTGTGGCCTTCAGTCATCCCACCCACGATACCGGGCGGCGGGTGATGATGTATCCGCAAGCCTCCTTGCCGCTGGTGTTTCCCGAGTTCTATATCACGCCAAAAATCGGGATGCACCTGACGCATTATCAGCTCGATCGCCGTGAGTCCACCGGAAATAGCCAGATCACCCGGAGCCTGCCGATTTTCTCGGTGGATTCAGGGATGACGCTGGAGCGTCCGGTGACCTGGAGTGGCCGGGAGTTCACGCAGACGCTGGAACCACGCATTTATTACCTGAATGTCCCGTACCGGGATCAGAGCCAGATCCCGGTCTTTGATACCAGTTTGCTGGATTTCACCGCAGCACAATTTTTCTCCGAGAATCGGTACTCGAATATTGACCGCTTCTCTAATACCAACCAGGTGACGCTGGCTCTGACTTCTCGTTTGCTGGATGACAGTTCCGGGGCGGAATTGTTACGTGGGGTGATTGGTCAGCGCTACTACTTCAACGACCAACGAGTCACGCTGCCGGGGGAACAGGCACGGCAAAGCGGGATGTCTGACACCCTCGCGGCTATTTCTGGCATGGTAGCCCCGAAAATCACTGTGGATTCGGCGGTACAGATCAATAACGACCAGCACAGTTTGCAACGGTATACGATTGGCGGGCGTTATCAGCCGGATTTTGGCAAAGTGCTATCGATGGCCTACCGCTTTAATCGTGATGCCTCGTATCTGTCGTATTACAACTATGTCGCGCCTTCTTCATTGAATCCCGTCGGCTTCCGTGATGTGGATATTTCCGGGCAATGGCCCCTCACCAAAAATGTCTATGGCGTAGGGCGCTACAGCTATTCGGTCAAGGATCAGCGTCTGGTGGATGGAATTGCGGGTCTGGAGTGGAAAGGCGATTGCTGGGTATTGCGTGGTGTTGTTCAGCGTTTTGCATCAGCGACCAATACCACGACAAGTACCTTCTTTATTCAGTTTGAAATGACTGGTTTTGGTGGTGTAGGCACAGATCCTACTGCGATGTTGTCGCGCAGTATTTCGGGGTATGGGCGTATCGGTCAGTCTGTCGCAGACCCGGTATTCGGGCCGCAGTATTAATT
>JBLIZM010000145.1:0-3998 GCA_048859855.1 Trichlorobacter sp. | reverse complement strand
GATTGGTAGAACCTTTAAAGAGTCACTACAAAAAGCACTTAGATCACTAGAAATAGGGGTGAGTGGACTTGATTCGAAATTGTTCGATCTTGCAACGGACACCCGTCGTCGTTTACCCGCTGAAGAAGAGGAACTGCTGCTTGGAAAGCTTAAAATTCCGAATGCGGACCGTCTTTGGTATGTTGGTGATGCATTCCGCTCTGGAATGACGGTTGAAGAAATTCATGCTCACACAGCATTTGATCCTTGGTTCCTCAACTGTATTCGTCAAATTATCGAGCATGAAGAGCAATTAAGAGGTACGCAGCTTTCGTCTATTAGTAAAGATGATCTGTTTGAAGCCAAGCAATATGGTTTTTCAGATAAGATGCTTGCTATGCTCTGGAAGTGTACTGAGGATTCCGTCAGAGCACGGCGCTGGGAACTCGGTGTACGCCCTGTTTACAAGCGTGTTGACACCTGTGCCGCTGAGTTTGTTGCCCATACTCCATACCTCTATTCTTGTTATGAAAGTGAATGTGAGGCAGAGGTAACCAATCGGAAGAAAATAATGATTCTCGGTGGTGGTCCTAACCGGATCGGACAGGGGATTGAATTCGATTATTGTTGTGTTCATGGTGTATTTGCCTTGGCAGAGGATGGGTATGAAACCATTATGGTTAACTGTAACCCGGAGACGGTCTCGACCGACTATGATACCTCGGATCGGCTTTATTTCGAGCCACTGACGCTTGAAGACGTGTTAGAGATTGTAGCCAAGGAACAACCAGTTGGTGTGATTGTGCAATTTGGTGGGCAAACGCCACTAAAGCTTGCGGTTGCCTTGGAAAAGGCAGGGGTGCCTATCATCGGTACATCCCCCGATGCAATCGACCGAGCTGAAGATCGTGAGCGATTCCAGGAAATGCTGCATAAGTTGAATTTGCTACAACCGGCAAACGGTACCGCACGTTCAACGGATGAGGCTGTCGCTGCTGCAGACCGGATCGGCTATCCCGTTGTCGTACGACCTTCGTATGTTCTTGGTGGTCGTGCCATGGAGATTGTCTATGATGTGACAAATTTAAGGCGTTACATGACCACCGCGGTACAGGTTTCACCTGAGCATCCCATTCTCATTGATAAGTTTCTGGACGCTGCAATCGAAGTAGATGTTGATGCATTGTGTGATGGCACGCAGGTTGTTATCGGTGGGATTATGGAACATATTGAGGAGGCGGGTATTCACTCTGGCGACTCGGCCTGTTCATTACCCCCTTATTCATTATCGCAAGAAGTTATTGATGAAATTAGGAGACAAACTGAAATCATGGCTCTAGAGCTCAATGTAAAGGGGCTCATGAATGTTCAGTATGCGGTAAAGGATTCGGTAATTTATATTCTGGAAGTCAATCCGCGTGCATCACGTACAGCTCCTTTTGTTTCTAAAGCCACTGGTAGGCCGTTAGCTAAGATAGCTGCCCGGGTGATGGCTGGTAAAACCTTGGCGGAAATCGGCGTATCCGGTGACATTGTACCCAAATACTACTCGGTTAAAGAGGCTGTTTTTCCTTTTGTAAAGTTCCCGGGCGTTGATACTATTCTTGGTCCGGAAATGAAGTCTACTGGTGAGGTGATGGGTATCGGCGATACCTTCGCTGAAGCGTTTGCGAAATCCCAGATGGGAGCAAACGTTGTGCTACCGACACAGGGAAACGTCTTTGTAAGTGTACGGGATGAAGACAAGAAACTAGTTGTAAATGCTGCAAAAAAACTGTATAAGGCAGGTTTTGGGCTTGTGGCTACTGCGGGTACCGCGACCTACCTGGAAGAGCAGGGGTTGACGGTAACCCGTGTCAATAAGGTTAAGGAAGGACGTCCCCATATTGTTGATGCAATAAAAAATGGAGATGTTCAACTGGTAATTAATACAACACAGGGTGCTCAAGCAGTTGCGGACTCTTTCTCGATTCGGCGTGAGTCCTTAATGCATAGTGTAACGTATTATACAACGACCGCAGGAGCAAATGCTGCGGTGGATGCTATTATTGCACTGAAGGAGCAGGATATTCAAGTGAAGCCCCTTCAAGATTATCTTCAGTTAGGAGCAGTTTGAATCAATGTCGACGACCATTCCACTGACAAAGGAAAGCCATGAGGCTCTTCAGGAGGAGCTAAAGCGTCTTATCCGTGAAGAGCGCCCTAAGGTGATTCAGGACATCGCCGAGGCACGCAGCCATGGCGATCTGTCAGAAAATGCTGAATATGATGCTGCCAAAGACCGGCAGGGGTTTATTGAAGGACGTATTCTCGAACTCCAGGGAAAACTTGCTCGAGCCCATGTCGTTGATCTTACAGGGCTAAAACCCGATAAAGTTGTGTTTGGTGCAACGGTTACCGTATTTGATACCGTGACCGAAGAAGAGATCACCTATAAGATTGTTGGTGAAGATGAAGCAGATATTAAGTTGGGAAAAATATCCTGTACTTCACCAGTTGGTAAGGCTTTAATCGGGCATAAACTTGATGATTCGGTTCGGGTTGTTGTTCCGGTTGGTATTAAGGAATATGAGATCATTGATATTAAATACGAATAGGGGTTTAATATGAAAATAACAAAAGATATGACTTACTTAGAAATGTTACGTACCTACCCTGAAACGGCTAAGGTGCTTAAAAAATATAACCTTGCCTGTGCAGGGTGTATGGGGGCACAAAGTGAGCCGATTGATCTTGGTGCCATCAATCATGGAATCGACCCAGAGCAGCTGCTCGCTGATCTCAATAGTGTTGTAAAATAATGATGGATAGATAGTCGTGAATTTACGGAGGCGTCTGATACGCCTCCGTTTTTTTTAAAGATTACGTATTGAAGCGAAGAAATCCTGAGCCATTGACGCACTGGTAGTGGTCGATGGTGGTTGTTCAGCTGGTTGGGTAAGTTCTTTCGGAATATCAGCAAGAAACCGGCTTGGTCGGTGTTCTTCGATGGCGCCGTATTTCCGTCTGCTACTACAATATGATAAGGTAAGCTCTTGCTTAGCTCGCGTAATACCTACGTAACATAGTCTGCGCTCTTCCGCCCCTTCGGGATCATCCGCAAGTGAAGTACTATGGGGAAGAATACCATCCTCAAAACCGACTAAGTACACAATGGGGAACTCTAAGCCTTTACTGGCGTGTAATGACATCAAAACAACTCGGTCCTGTTCTTCATCTGCACTGGAATTGTCTGGTGAGCGTCCATCCTCCATAAGCATTAAGCGCTCTAGGTATCCCTCAAGGGTTGCACCTGGTGTTCGCTCTTCATAATATGCCAACCCACTAATAATCTGTTCAAGGTTGTCTATTCGTTTTTCCGCCTGGCGTATATCATCATTAATACGATAAATTTCCTGATGGATTCCGGCACGCTTAAAGAGCCCCTGTACCTGCTGGGCAAGCTGATGGCCGGTATTCTGCTTTTGTTCCTGCTCAATGAAGGCCACATAGTCAGCTAACCCCTTACGTGCTGATGGAGTGATATCGAGTACAGAAGAAGCTGCTTTAATTGTTTCAAAGAGCGGCTGTCGGTTGTTCAGTGAATGTCGCTGGAGTGCCTGAAGGGTTGTTGGACCAATACCCCGTTTGGGAAAGGTCAGTGTGCGCACGAGTGCAGCTTCATCACGGGGGTTAGTCAGCATAATGAGATATGCTAATGCATCCTTTACCTCTTTACGTTCATAGAAGCGGGTACCACCAATCAGTTGGTACGGAATCTGATCTTCTAACAGGACTTCTTCAAAAACCCGGCTGAGGTGATTTGATCGATACAAAATCGCAATATCGGCATACCTACGTTTGTGTTTAAATTGTTTTATCCTGATATCATCAATGATCCTACGAGCCTCATCATGCTCTGTTGGCGACTCAAGGAGTGTAATGGGGTCTCCAGAACCGACAGCAGTCCAAAGCGCCTTTGGGGTACGTTGACGGTTTTGGCGTATGACGGCATTTGCTGCGTTAAGAATGGTTCCACT
>JBLIZM010000144.1:0-7468 GCA_048859855.1 Trichlorobacter sp. | reverse complement strand
TTCAGCACAATTGACAAAACAATTTCCACAGGTGAAATTGCAATGAGTTCAACCAAAGGAGCAAGTGTAGGCGTCTCTACAGCAATGGGAGCTTGGGCACTAGCTGGAACTTTTGGCACTGCATCAACGGGAACAGCCATTGGTTCTCTTACTGGTGCAGCGGCAACCAATGCAACACTTGCATATTTAGGAGGCGGTGCTGCAGCTATGGGTGGTGGCGGTATGGTCGCCGGAACTGCTGTCTTAGGAGGTCTTGTCGCTCTCCCAGCTCTTATACTTACAGGTGTATTTAGTCACGTATCTGCAAACAAGAAAATAAAAGAAATTGAAGAAAAAGAGTATGAAATTATTCAGGCAACTGAAGATTGCGAAAAAGCGCTTCTTAGCTTTGATTTGATAAGCAAACGATCGATTGAAATAACTACTGCACTAGATAAAGCTAGGAGCGCATTCGAAATTGAGCTAAACAAAATATATTTATCAATTTATCCTAGATTTTATTCTAAATTTATTAAGTCTATCAGAAAAATTTTTACAGGAAAGTATTTTAGCGCAGATGATTTAAACAATATTTCTTATATAGGCAAAGTAGCATATTCATTGACGCAATTAATAGACCAACCACTTTTTGATGAAGATGGCAACCCAGTTTAGAAGGAATTATAAATGTTCAATCTAATAAAAGCAGCTAAGAAAGTTCCACAAAAAGCTCCAGTTCCGCTTCCTAATGCTGATGTTCTTGCCTTCTTTAAAGTATTGGCGGAAGCATATAAAGAAAACCAACAAACGGAGCGTGAAATAGCCCGAATTGAAGCCGCAAAAGAAATACTAATAACTAATATTAAAGAGAAATATGGTTTTTACAGAGAGGTGTTTGATCAAATATTTACAGAGAGAAAAGCTATTATGAATAAACATTTTGATATAATTGATCATGGCATCAGCACTAATAACAGGGATTTAGTACTATGTGGCCTGCAAGGTCTTGGTCAACTTGTTTCAACAAGCCCGTTCAGTGACATATCCAATTTATCAAAAATGTTAGAAAATGATATTCCTATCGAATTATAATCAACTACAAATTAAATAATTACCTTGAGTTATGACAATCCTAAAATTGACTTAAGATGTTCGGCCCACCGAACCAGGGCATCTCTTTTTTGAGGATCATACTCATGCTGATCATAGGTACCGCGGACCTTACTCTCCTTGTGGTTCAGGACCATATCCTGCCATTTGGGTGGTATGTTAATTGACGCCATACCAGTGCCAGCAGTGCGTCGCAGATCATGAGGTGACCATTCGGGCCGACCGTAGTACTTGAACCAGACCGTCTGTCCCTTCCGGCGAACTACAGGGAAACCGCGGACGACCCGTTGCGACAGCGAATTCCTGACGATCGGCCCGCGTTCCTTCCTATCCAGCCCCTTTGGCCCTTCAACAATTTCATAGGATGGGAAGATATACCCCTTGTTGTCGCCGATTAGGGATAGCGCCAGATCGGAGAGATACACACGATGATCTTGCGGCTTGCGCCTCAATGTCTTCTTATTTTCGGTCTTGATACGTATCCATGGGATC
This sequence comes from Trichlorobacter sp., assembly GCA_048859855.1. Taxonomy (GTDB): domain Bacteria; phylum Desulfobacterota; class Desulfuromonadia; order Geobacterales; family Pseudopelobacteraceae; genus Trichlorobacter. The sequence goes on along the minus strand of JBLIZM010000144.1, from coordinate 5,887 downwards.
GTCCACCACCGCCCGTCGATTTCCCGCCGATGCATGCCGGTAACTTCTTCTGGTCGTTGCCCTGTGACCAGGATGAACTTCAGGGCGCGTTTGGTTGAGTCCTCGCCAGGTCCACGGTCAATCCTCCGCCAAATCTTCACGATTTCCTTGTCATCAAGGAAACGTTCTTTACCTTCGGGCACATTGAGGTCGGGGAGTGACTTGGTCATCTTGACATGGGGACTGCTGGAGATATATTCCCGATCTTCCGCGTACCAAAACATCATGGAAAGGGCCTTGTGGGTGTTGCGAGCTTGACCGGGCTTGGTTTTGAGAAGCTCTTCCAGGATCGGTATGATATCCCGTCTTGATATACTAGCGATCGGTCGCATCCCTAAAACCGGCAGTACATATTTATGGATGACCCCCTTTACCGAATCATGCCACCTTGGTGCATAATAGACTTTCGACCATTTCTCCAGAAATTCTTCAGCAACCATAGACACAGTCTGCACCGATTCAACATCTTCCGAGACAGGTGCCATCGGATCGACCTTGTCGGTATGAACCTTGGCAAAGGCATCGTTGTATTTCTGCCGAGCCTCTGATAGAGTCACCTTGGTCCGCTCGTCGTTATAACTGCCCAAGATCAACATCCGGCGTTTACCACCGAAGTGATACATGTAGAAGAATGTAATGATACCGGTCTTGCGGACACGGATACCAAAACCTTCGGCACCTTGTATTTCACGTTGATCGAATTCCTTGACGGGCGGGGTTTTCTCTACTTCCTTGCGAAGGGCATCTAGGAAAAAGTCGGTGAACTTACCACTGAATCTCGTTTTAAAGTTTGCCATACAACCCCCTGGGAGCCACGTGGCCTCTCGCGTGGCCTCACTTGATTTGGTTGTAAGCGTTTTTTTGTGAAAACTCAAGAAGTATAATTTAAGCTAAATACAGTTATTTTAATCAGTTAACATGAGATGCTGACCTCTGACGGAGTGGCCTGAATGCTAGGAAATCAAGGTTTACTAGCTTCCCAAGCTGAAGGTCGCGGGTTCGAATCCCGTTTCCTGCTCCATAAAATCAGAGGGTTAGGCGAACAGCCTAGCCCTTTCTATTTTCACAGGGTGCATATAAGACACATTATCGTGAAAATATACTTTAATAAGCGGTTGCATTTAGATGCCATGTAGTTAATATGCTTCTGTAAAAAACAATCAATTTGGGGAGAGGGTTACTATGTCTGAACGTGGTGATTCCATGAGCAAGAAAGAAATTCTTGCTTTATTGCTAGAAGACCTCCTAGAACAGCTTAAAGAGAATGGAGTAAAGGTAGTAAAACGTGCAGCAAAAGAGACTCTTACTAAAAAACTTGATGAGTTTATCGAGTCCATTGATGATTGTTATGACCCATCCGAAGAGGAAGATGACAATATTTTGGAGAGAGCTTTAGAGTTGTTGATTGAAGAGGCCGGAGAAGAAAAATGGCATAATTCAATTCGCACCGCCAGAGATGAGGCGTATGGAAGCACTGCTGGTTGGGTCTATGAAAACCAGAGCGAAGAAGTAATTAGTGCTGCATTTAACGAGTTGAGTGATCAAATGTTACAATCTCATTAATGTCCTTCAGTTATTCGTTATTGTTTTTATGGTATTTGACCATATGCGGACGGTGGTGTATACATTTGTAATATTTTATATAATTTATAAATTCAATGTGTTGGAGTAAAAATGCAGTATAGCCCTGCCAACCTGTCACGTTTTGGTTTTAAGTCTGAACGTGGTGGCGCACATTCATCCAGAACAATCATGCTTGAGGAGCTTGGAAGCTTACTCGCTTATGTTGATCGTCCGGAAGCGACAAAAGCTGATTACCTTCTGGAAATAGATGAACACAATTGCCTGGCAAAGCGTTCTGGCAAAACTCGAATTCTCACCTACCGCCACCTGGTCGATCTGTATAGGTAAGCTTTACCTCAAAGTATAACCTTATACTTGGTTAGCCAAGTCCAAAAGACTTTTAGGATGGGCCTTGAAACGAATATGATCGGATATCAGCTCAGTTGGAGAGACAAAAGGACAAGATGAATCAAGAATGGTTTGAAATGAGGGATATACGCCGCCGAAACTTTGGTAAAGCCGTTTGGATACCTCTAAGAGCTGTTGTTTGCCATGAGAGAACCGGGAAATTTGGATTTGAGGGCTATAAAGAAGATTTCTTCGGTACAGGTACCATAGCTGTCCCTACTCACCAACAGGAGGCCGTTAAGAAACTTGGCTGGACGGAAATAGGAATAGGCCATGACCACTCCGGGTGGGTAGAAGATGGGACGTACACTTCTGCTGATTCATATAAAGACTACGACGGCGAAATTGAAGGCATCCATTTAGTACTTAACCAAAGGTCTCTTGATGGTGAGCCCCGTGTTTGGCACTTGCATCAGGATCTGGTTTTGACTCTCGGTTTAAGAAGAGAGGGGAACGTTTGGCTATGTCCAGATGACGGATACTCAGAAGTAGCACGTATTAAGTACAACGATGATGGCAACCCAAATATGCTGGAGATTAAGGCGCAATACCTGAAGGATTACCTTTGTGCCAGAGGTCTGGGCCTCTACATGACAAGTTATTTTTGTAGGGATTTCATTACTGACGATCCTACGTTCTTAAATTGGGAGAGTGAAAACGTATCTGACAAATCAGAATCCGAGAGGTGGCAAGGGAGGGTGATCCCGATCCACGAGGGAGGACATCCGTTCGGAGAAAAAATGGCGGTCTTTCATGTTGCCAGAACTGATGTTGAGGAATCCGATGACGTACCTGACATTTCTGGTATCCCTACTGATGAAAATATTAAAGGTGATTCTTGGGAGCGCGGATTTGAAGGTAAAAAATTGTACCGAGTCCTTGGAGATCTCTGGCGGAATGAATGGATTGAGCCTGGAAAACAAAGCCTGAAAGCTCGTGGAGACAAGACAGCACCCACTGTATTTTTCACTATAGATGCAGAAGGAACTAAAGTATGCGGCGAGGTGCTAATCGATTCTGGTAAATGGTTGTGGTTCAAGCCAGATGTTGTAATGGAGCTAACACACAGGAGGGGCGGTTCTCTATCGTTTTATACTAAGGAAACTGGAGCTGTTTCATGTTCTTATGGCTCCAGTGTTCATTTTGGGGTTAATGATTTAGGCTATGTGAATGTTTATGCAAAGTACATTGGCATGTTGCCTGAGTGGCAGCAGCAAATTTGGGCTGGCCATAATATCCCCCCTGACGGTGGGGTTTCGCGCGAGCTCCTAGCATCGCAGGTACGGGCTAAGCCAGCTGAGACACAGGCACCCGAAGCATTTTTGGAAAAAGCGATTGAATTGATAAATTCGCTGTCCAATAACAAGATAGGAATAAACCTTTTTAGAGAGCATGAAATAATCCCGGATTTATTGTCAAAAATACATAGATTCAGAGCCATTGACCAAGCTTCATTTTTTGCATTGGCGAAAGATGTAGCTCGGTTAACTGCTGACAGTCTTGATGCAAGCGCAATGCAGACTATTGTTTCTCCGCCGAAGGGAACTGAATGGCGTTCCTTAAAGTCACTTGAAAACTTGCTTACTTCCAAATTTGACAGGGAACTCGTGAGAAATGTTTTGGCCCCTCTAGTAGGTGTTTATGATCTACGGAATGCTGATGCTCACCTCCCTAGCAGTAAAATTGACGATGCATTCCGACTTATAGAAGTCGATAGATCCCTTCCATTTGTACACCAAGGCCAGATGATGCTGCACAAGGTGGTGTCAAGTCTATACAGTATTGCTGAAGCACTCAAAAGATGGTGTTAACAAAATAGAGCCAATAAGATTGGTTTAAAAACTAAAAGGTGGATGATGTTTGAAACGCAATACAATGAAGAGATGGAAGCTGAGGTTAAGAGGCTTGACGCAAAACAGAGGGCAATTGCCGCCGGGCACCCTAATTGGAATAATGCCTGTAAACGTTGCCAATGCGAATTAGACGGCATCCAAGACGATATGTGCGCAAAATGCATTACAGGCTGATAGTTGCCTCTTATCCCCTGAACTGATCATTATAGTCTGCTTCACGGGCGGCCTCTCTCTGAGGTTCAAAATCAGATTCAGGAGCCTCCTTGTAGGCCTAAACCCAACATTCGTGCAACCAAGCGCAAAGTAGCACTAAATATTCTTTACAACATAACGGTATTACTTACTTATTCCTCGCCAGTGCATACATTTTTTGCTGAAGGTTACTCGTTCAAGCCGCAAGCGGCAGCCGAGCCTCCATATCCAGCTCAAATCGCCCATAGGGGTTTATATGCAGGGTAATTAGAGGACTCAGCGCTGCCAGGTCACGCGGTGTCATCCGTTCCACCCATCCCGGTTCTTTCAGCACCTGCTGAATCATCAAGGTATTTATGTAGACCATGCTCGCTTGCAGCAAGTGCAGACAAAGCAGGCCCATCTCCTGGTGATCCTTTCGGTTCGTCGAAATCTCACCCCGTTTGCCGTAGTAAATGAAGCCATTGGTGCTGTTCCAACTCTCAACCACGTTAAGGCCCTCGTGGATCTCTCGCCGCAGTTCTTCTGAATTCAGGTACCGGCAAAGGAAGATGGTCTTGATGGCTTTCCCCAACTCACCCAACGCCTTATAGGCAGGGTGCTGACTGTTGTTTCGACAAAACCGCCGTAAAAGGCTCTCCGCATCGGCCATTCCCATTTTCAGGGCAACGGCGTGCTTTACCATGGTATCCAGTTGCTCTTCGATCAGTTCCCAGTTGATCGCCTTGTTTGCTATCACCGCGTTGATGTTCGGAAAACTCTGACCACTCTCTGCCTTGTACAGTTTCTGCCGGTTGATCCCTTTGAGCCGAGGCATCAGGTCGAACCCCAGCAGTCGGCAGAACGCGAAGGCCACCGCATTCTGTCCGTGGCTGTCCACAAACTGGCGGTCAACCTCCATTTCGGTGCAATGCCGGAGTACCCCCTGGATCATTGCCGCGGCTTCCGATGATGAAACCCTTTTGAACTGCGAGTAGATACAGGTTGCATTCTTCTCGACGTGCCAGTAAACCATGACCCCCCGACCGCCATAGCGCAGATGCCATTCAGTCAGGAGGTTCTGATCCCAGGCCCCGAACTGTTTTGAATCTGCGGCGCAGGCTGTCGTGGCATCCCCCCATATCCCCGGTTGCCGTACCGCCAGGGTGGCGTTCACCACCTGGGCGATGGACTGGCGCAATCCTTCGCTTGAAATGAACCGGCGGCGAACGTAGAGCAGGTCCTTATAGTCATCGTCCGGCAGCGACTCCATACTCTTGATGCCGGTATTGGTACCCATTCCGAACAGGGAAAGTAAGAGTCTGCGTTGAAGGGTGGCCTTGTCCATGTGGCTGCGTTCGGTGCCGCTTTGTATGAACCGGGTAAAGTCAGTCCTCAGGTCAGTTTCTTTCAACATATCGAGCAGGCTGGTTCCGGACCAGCGATGGGTAATCTCCCGCTTGAGCGTTGCCAGGTTCTCCGGTTCGGCTTGTGGTTCGAAGGGGGTAATCGATATTTTGTGGCCATCCTTCTTGGAGACGATCTTCACCTTGGGGTTAGAAGATATGCCTTCGTCAAGGGTTTTCAGGTGGTTGGTCAACTCCTCCCGCAGAGAGGCGGTGAACGTCTTTGCGTCCATCGGGATATCCAGTTCCGCGAAATAGTATTCCTTGCGATCCTCAAAATCCTGAGGCAGGTCCTCTTCCGGATTGCGGTACCGCCGGCTGCCCACCACCCAGATTTCCCGGCAGCGAAGTTGCTCGCGTAGCGTCTTCAGGACGCAAATCTCGTAGGCGATCCGGTGAACCTTTCCGTCCTCTACGACCAGCGGCATCCAGTTTGCCGGTACGATA
>JBLIZM010000143.1:0-4816 GCA_048859855.1 Trichlorobacter sp. | reverse complement strand
ACTGAAGATGCTTGGTATGCACGGAGCCTACTCCGCAAATATGGCGATGACCCATGCGGACTTGATTATTGCCGTCGGTGCTCGTTTCGATGACCGGGTTACCGGTAAGATCGCAACCTTTGCTCCCCATGCGAAGATTATTCATATCGATGTTGATCCGACCTCGATTCGCAAGAATGTTCGGGTTGACCTGCCAATCGTTGGTGATACCAAGGATGTACTGGAGAAGCTGCTGAGTGGTGTGAAAGAGCGGGGAGCAGCGGCTCTGGAAGCACTTCACCAAGCGATGGAAGCCTGGAAAGAGGATATTACCACCTGGAAAACCAAGCATCCGATAGCATACAAGCAGAGTACCACAACCATTAAGCCACAATATGTTATCGAGAAGCTCCGTGAATTGTCCGAACCAGATGCGATTATGGCGACGGACGTTGGCCAGCATCAGATGTGGGCTGCCCAGTTCTTCGGTTTCGAACTCCCCAGGACGCTGTTGACCTCCGGTGGTCTCGGTACCATGGGATTCGGCTTGCCGGCAGCAATGGGTGCCCAGGCAGCGTATCCGAAGCGCCAGGTCATCTGTGTCGCGGGAGACGGTGGGGTTCAGATGAATATTCAGGAGATGGCTACACTGGTACAGCAACGCTTGCCGGTAAAGATTGTCATTCTGAATAACAACTTCCTCGGGATGGTTCGTCAATGGCAGGAACTGTTCTTTGATAAACGATACTCCCAAACCTGCCTTGAACTGCCAATGGACTTCAAAAAGCTGGCAGAGGCGTTTGGAGCGAAGGGGCTCTGTGCTGAGAAACCGTCTGAAGTCGAGTCGGTCATCAAAGAAGCCTTTGCCCATAATGGACCGGTCATCATGGAGTTTAAGATTGCCCGTGAAGAGAAGGTTCTGCCGATGGTCCCTGCTGGGGCGTCGTTGAATGAGATGGTATTGAACGCCTAAGGGAGCTAAGGAGAGAGCTATGCAACATACAATTTCAGTTGTCGTAGAGAACGAATTCGGGGTGTTGTCCCGTGTTGTCGGTCTGTTTTCCGGCCGGGGGTTCAATATAGACTCACTGTCGGTTGCACCTATCATGGATGAGTCATTGTCCCGCATTACCATTGTTACCCGTGGTGACAACGCGGTGCTTGAGCAAATTACCAAGCAGCTGAATAAGTTGATTGATGTTATTAAGGTTCTTGATTTTACCGATGGCTCAGCCATTGAACGTGAACTGGCCTTGATTAAGGTTGCCGCAGAGGATGAAAGTCGCGCAGAAGTTCTGCGTATTGTTGATATCTTTAGAACCAAGGTTATCGATGTGACCCCGAAGTCCTATACGATTGAAGCAACCGGTAGCCCGGCTAAAATCAACGCTATTCTTGATCTGCTGCGTCCTTTGGGGCTGAAAGAGCTGGTTAGAACCGGTGCCGTTGCAATTGGTCGTGGTGCTAAGGGGTGGAAAGGGTAGGAAGCGGTATCACACGACGTGGGCTCTGTGTTTTTCAGTTTTCACACTGTGTAGACCATAGTTACTGATCAAACTAGTACAGACAAAGCCCCCGTTTCGGGGGCTTTGTCGTTGTCTGCGGTACGATAGAACGTTGGGTCTTGATACAGCACTGCCGTGGCGATGTTCCGCTGGCTTTTGCTTGCCATCGCCTCAGCGCTGCCTGTGGATGTCAATACAGGAATGTAAGCCATTGACAGGCACAGGGGTGTATAGTATGGTAACTGTTCATTTTTGAAAGAATTTACCGGTTTTTCCGGATACTACAGGGAGGTTGTAGCGACTATGAAAGTCTATTACGACAAGGATTGTGATCACGGACTTCTGAAGAAGAAGACGGTTGCTGTTATTGGATATGGTTCACAGGGACACGCACATGCGTTGAACCTGAAGGAGTCAGGGATTAAGGTTGTTGTTGGTCTGCCGAAGGAGTCAAAGTCGGTAGCCAAGGCTAAGGCTGCTGGCCTGACCGTTAAGACGACTGCTGAAGCGGTTAAGGCTGCTGATGTCGTCATGATCCTGCTGCCTGACGAGATTCAGGGTGATGTTTACCGCAGTGATATCGGACCAAACCTCAAAAAAGGCGCTTGTCTGGCTTTTGGCCATGGTTTCAATATCCACTTCGGACAGATTGAACCACGTGAAGACATCAACGTATTCATGGTTGCTCCTAAGGGACCGGGTCACCTGGTTCGTCACGAGTACACCAAGGGTGGCGGGGTTCCGTGCCTGATTGCGATCTATCAGGATCCTTCAAAGAAGACTAAGGAAATTGCCCTTGCGTATGCTTCTGCAGTTGGTGGTGGCCGTTCCGGCATCATCGAGACTTCCTTCAAGGAAGAGACAGAAACTGACCTGTTTGGTGAGCAAGCGGTTCTGTGTGGTGGTATTGCCGCACTGATCCAGGCTGGTTTTGAAACTCTGGTTGAAGCTGGGTATGCTCCTGAAATGGCATACTTCGAGTGCCTCCATGAGACCAAGCTGATCGTTGACCTGATTTATGAAGGTGGTATTGCTAACATGCGGTATTCAGTATCGAACACCGCGGAGTATGGCGATCTGACCCGTGGTCCACGTGTTGTTACCGCAGAGACCAAAAAAGAGATGAAGAAGATTCTTGATGAAATCCAGACAGGCGAGTTCTGCAAAGAATGGATGCTCGAGAACAAGGCTAACAAGCCGACCTTCAACGCGCTGCGCCGCCGTGGTGCTGAACACCAGATTGAAGAAGTTGGTGGGAAGCTTCGCGCCATGATGCCTTGGATCGGTAAGAACAAGATTGTTGACAAGAGCAAAAACTAATATGGCCTAACCCAGTGTAAAGCCCCACTTCCGCCAGGAGTGGGGCTTTGCCTTAGAGTGAACCTATGCGATCATCATCTGCAATCATAACCCCGGAAGGGTATCCCTTTATCGCTTATGCAGCCGGTCTGACCGTTTTTCTGACGGCAGGATCGCTCCTTCTGACGAGTGGTACTCTTGTGCTCGGCATCTGCGCTGCCATCAGTCTTCTGTTGACCGTGTTTGTTGTATCATTCTTCCGTAACCCTGAGCGGGTACCACCAGCAGACCCTGACGTCTTGGTGGCACCGGCCGATGGAGAAGTGGTATACGTTGGTCCCGCCAATGAAGATCACCTTGGTTCCTGTACCAAAATCAGTATCTTCATGTCGGTATTTAATGTCCATGTCAACCGGGCACCCTATGCCGGTGTTGTACGTGAACGGTTTTATCGTCAGGGGCGTTTTCTCGATGCCCGTCATGCCAAGGCCTCCGCAGAGAATGAGCAGTGTGGATTGGTGCTGGATCTGACTGGTGGGGTACAGGTGGTTTGTGTACAGATTGCGGGATTGATTGCCCGCCGCATTCTTTGCTATGCTGATGTTGGCGAACAGGTTACCCGTGGTGGTCGCTATGGACTTATCCGGTTTGGTTCACGGGTAGATCTCTATGTTCCGACGTCCGTCACACCGTTGGTAACGGTTGGTGAAAAGACCACTGCTGGGCTGTCGGCTGTTGCCCGTATGCCGGTGGGAGAAAGAGCCTAGATGCAACTAGAGACCCAGGAGAGCACGCCTCGTCGTGATAATATCCGTCGGGGGATTTACATTCTTCCGAACCTTGTTACCGCTGGAAGCCTTTTTGCGGGGTTCTACAGTATGGTATCCACCTTAAATGGTGATTATTATGCTGCGGCGATATGGATTTTTATCTCGGCTGTCTGCGATGGCCTTGATGGTAAAGTTGCTCGCTTGACGAACACCACCAGCCAATTTGGTGTTGAGTTCGACTCCCTCGCTGATCTGGTCGCTTTCGGGGTTACCCCTGGGTTAATGATGTATTCGTGGGCACTGCGTCCGTTCGGTAGAATCGGATGGTTGGCGGCATTCTTGTTTGTCGTGTGTGGTGCATTACGTCTCGCGCGTTTTAATGTGCAGGTTTCAACGGTTGAGAGTAAGCGTTTTGTTGGTTTACCGATACCAGCTGCCGCCAGTACGGTTGCATCGATGGTCTTGCTATTCCATCATTTTGGCTGGCCAAGTAGTTATAAACAAGTGGTTATTATCAGCCTGATTTATCTGTTGGCATTCTTAATGGTGTCGAACGTCAAATACTATTCCTTCAAGGACCCGGAACTGATCAAGCGTCAGCCGTTTGGTTTTCTGGTTCTCGCCATTATTCTTCTGATTATCATCGCCGCTGAACCGGCAATCATGGTGTTCGTCATTATGATCAGCTATGTCCTTTCAGGACCATTGACCTATCTGGTAACCCTTCCCCGCAGAAAAAGACTCGAGCGTGCCATTGTCAAAGGGCACGAGGAACATGGTAAGTTTTAGCTGATAGGCAGAATCGTGGCGTTAATCGCTTCTTGAGAGATGGTGATGAGCGCATAGCTGTGTCTGGGATTGTCGATGGCGAGTGTGCCGGGATTCACGAGGGTTACTCCCTCGTGAACCGTAACTGCTGCCTGATGGGTGTGGCCATAGATAACGAGCTGAAAATTATCAGCCTGTGCAAAGCGGACTAACCGGTCGAGCCCCTGTTTAACAGCAAACTGGTCACCGTGGCAACTTAATATCCGCTGATCAGATAAAGTGAGTTCCTGAATACGGGGAGCTGACGATAGTCGATCACCGTTTCCCGCAACCCGGATAATTGGCTGGTCACACCAGCCAAGCAGCAAATCGCAGTCTGATTCACCGTCACCGGCATGGATAATCAGATCGGCGTCGGTGCCGATCTGATCCACAAGGTCACACAGACATGGGGTGTTGCCATGGGTATCTGAGACCGCTAAAAGAGTAATGAGC
>JBLIZM010000142.1:0-2971 GCA_048859855.1 Trichlorobacter sp. | reverse complement strand
CAGCTGTAAAACGGCTCTGATTGACCTGGCCCGCTATGTTGTTACCCGAAAAAAATAACCAATTCATTAAGTAGGTAGTGAGGTCATTGCCATGTACCGTTTCCGTGTCCTTGCAATTGTTATCGCCATGTTTGCTTTGTCTGCCTGTTCCAAGCAACAGTCCAGCCAGGTCCCTGCTGCACCGGTTGCCGAGAATGCCCCTGCACCAATGATTAGTGTTGCCACTATGGATGGATCCACTCTTGCGCTTTCATCGCTTAAAGGGAAAGTCGTGGTGCTTAACTTCTGGGCGACATGGTGCCCACCCTGTCGTGAAGAAATTCCATCCATGATGAAGCTGAACGAGCGGATGACCGGTAAGCCGTTCCAGATGGTCTGTGTCAGCATTGATGATGGCGGTAAAGCTGCGGTTGAAGAGTTCTTCAAAAGCTCGGGTTTTCATTTGCCGGCCTATCTTGACCTGAATGGTGCAGGAGCTAAGACCTATGGTCTGACCGGTGTTCCGGAGAGCTATATCATCAATAAGAAGGGTGTTCTGGTTAAGAAGGTGATTGGCGGCCTTGACTGGAATAGTCCTGAGGTTGTTAGCTTCATCGAATCATTGATGCAACAGTAAACAGGTTATGGAAACACCATCAATTAGTTATCTGAGTGCGCTCGCTGCAGGGCTTTTGTCTTTTCTGTCCCCCTGTGTCCTGCCGCTGATACCATCATATCTGACCTATATAACGGGGCTTTCTTTTAGCGACCTTGATGCGGACCACCCAAGTACGGTGGTCCGTAAGGTTGCACTGTTCCACTCCCTTGCTTTTGTTACCGGATTTACGATTGTTTTTGTTCTATTGGGTGCCTCAGCCACGTTCCTCGGCTCATTCATGCAGGACAATATGGTCTGGGTGCGTCGGGTTGGTGGTGTTCTGATCATGCTGTTCGGCGTGCATGTGACCGGTTTGATCCCCTTTACCATGTTACTTGGGGAGAAGCGGATCAACTTAAAGCATAAACCGGCCGGCTATCTAGGATCCTTATTGGTTGGATTAGCCTTTGCTGCTGGCTGGACCCCCTGTATTGGACCGATCCTTGCGTCGATTTTGATGATTGCGGCTACCTCCGGTCAAGTCGGGCAGGGGATTGGCTTATTGTTTGCCTATTCCGTTGGCTTAGGGATTCCGTTTGTCCTTGCGTCATTAGCGCTACATCGCTTTGTTGTTCTCTTTAACCGCTTTAAAAAGCATATCCGCCTCTTCGAAATTATAACCGGTCTGTTCCTGGTGGTGGTTGGTCTGTTGATCTTTACGAACGGCTTAACGCTCTTGTCCCAGAAGCTGACTATGCTTATGATGAAACTGCACTGGTAATGGTTAACGCGCATCACTCACGGCATGCAATCCAGTTGGTGGTCTCGCAACTGGTGGTTACGGAAGCGTTCTACGCCGGAATTTTAGAGCTGCCGGTCAGGCGCTCTTTTTCGTCACCCGGTGCCCCAGAGCATCTCGTGGTTGATATGGATGGCTTATCACTGGTTTTTGTTGAAGAATCGGATGTAATAAGAACGCACCCGGTTCTGGAACAGCGCTTTGCGCTCTTTCCGAAGGGGGTCGGGGTGACCCTGCACTTCGAAGTGAGTGATATTGAGGCGATTAGTGATGCTTTATATGAAGAAGAGATTGAAATCCTCTATCCACTTGAAGCAAAACCGTACGGGGTTAAAGAGATGTGGTGTTTTGATCCTGATGGATACCTCGTGGTGCTTGAGGAGCCGGTTAAGAAAAAGAAACACGCCGCACAGTAATCATACTGACGGCGTGTTTGTTCTGTAGCGTGTAACCGTGTCTTATTTATTATTTCTTGTTTTTGTTTTTGTTCGACTCATCCCGACCGGGAAGAGAGCAGCTATCTGACATTCACGTAGGTACTCCCATGCGAGGGAGCAGATAGCGGTTGACCACAAACCAGATCACCACGATCAGTAGTAATAATAGCATATCCTGCATGACAGAGGCCTCCTTAAGGGTACATCGTGATGATGCAGTGATACCAGTATGTGTCGGTCAGGTCAAGTGGAGAAGCTACCCTGACGTTGATTGGAGCCGGTATGCCGTTTCCTACCATAGATCCGGTCTTTTTGACCATTGGTCCCCTAGAGTTTCGCTGGTACGGTCTTATGTATCTTGTTGGCTTTTTGGTGGCCTATCTGATTATCGCCCGTCGTTCACAGGGAAGCAGCCATCCGATGAACCACGAGCAGGCACTGGACTTTGTCGTAACGCTGGCCACGGGTGTTATCATCGGTGGTCGACTTGGCTATATGCTGTTTTATGATACCGAAACGTTTCTCGCCCATCCGATTCAGATTGTAAAAATCTGGCAGGGGGGGATGTCCTTCCATGGGGGACTAGCCGGTGTGGCTGTTGCCGGCTACTGGTATGCCAAACGGTTTAAGACAGAGTATCTGTTGTTGGGTGACTTTGTTGCCTTTGCTGCTCCGGTTGGTCTTGGCCTTGGGCGCATCGCAAATTTTATTAACGGTGAGCTATATGGACGGGTGACCTCGCTACCAATCGGTGTTGTCTTCCCACTGGGTGGACCGCTGCCGCGCCATCCCTCGCAACTCTATGAAGCGGTGCTTGAAGGGGTGGTGTTATTTTTTCTGGTGCGGTTGACCGCGCGGCTCAATCCCGGTAGGGTTGGTATTCCGTTTGCCACTTTTCTGGCCGGCTATGGAGTATCCCGATTCCTGGTTGAACTGGTGCGGGAGCCAGACCGTCAGCTCGGCTTACTGTTCAACTGCATTTCCATGGGACAACTTTTAAGTCTTCCTCTGATTATGTGTGGTGTTTTACTGTTTGTGTGGGTATATAGACACAATCATCAGTAGCAGCTCCATACCTTTGACTTTCATCCGTAGCGGGAGGGTAGATGTCTAATATCATCTTGATGGTCGTCTGCCTTGTCGCCGGCATGATTCTCC